>DASRSF010000244.1:0-27588 GCA_035656615.1 Vulcanimicrobiaceae bacterium
AACGTCCACCGCCGCTGTTTGAGCGGGTACTCAGCCTTCCGTGATGCAACGTGGCTTTACACTGCTGGAGATCCTTCTTGTCGCAGCTGTTATTATAGTAACGATGTCCCTTGCAGTCGGCATGTCTGGGGCCGCACATCCGCTTGGAGTACGCTCGGCGATCGATGAATTCGATGCCGTGGTTTACTATGCACGTGAACTCGCGCAAACCAGCGGAAACGGCGCGACGCTGATATTTTCGGCTCGTAAACCCGCGCCGGGTTTCGCTGCAAAACTGTATTCCGGCAGGCCGAACGGCGTGGCGTCAATGTCTCCCGCCGACATGCTTCCGGTGAGCAGCACCGCCGAAATCGCCGAATCCGCACTCGGCAGCGTTCCCTTCACGATCTTTTTTAATAGCGCAGGACACGTTACCGGAATGAAAGGCGCGATCGATCCATCGACGCTGCTGGCCGACGAACCGCCATGCCCCGACGCCGATCACCAAATGCTCTTCACCGTCACAGACGGCCGCACAAAAGAAACCCGCACGCTCGCATGTCGCCAAATCGTCGCGGGCGATGCGTTTATCCCAACCCCGTGGCCCTCCGATACACCGGCCGGCGTTACACCGACGCCAACCGCATCACCGCCTCTAACCCCGACGCCTTCACCGACCGCCGTGCCGACGTCAACAGCAAACCCCACGCCGACCATCGTGCCAACCGCAATCGTTACGAGTGCTCCAACTTCATGCCCTAGCGGACTGCATTTTAGTCTTGGGCATTGCTACGGGCCCCCTTACGTTGTAAGCCCCTCGCCTTCTTCCGCGCCGCTTGCAACGAGTTTCACGGGTTCACTTGCACTACGTGCTTCATGCAGTTCCGGCAGCGGGGGCCACTGCTATGGGTGGGTTGGTGTGATGTGTGCAATCTCGGGAGCGTGTTTCTCTTCGCCAATGGCAACCCTCACTGCGGGATGGGCCATCATGATACCGTCCCGTGATCTGCCAAACGGTTTTTATAGCGAGACGAACAGTGCAGACTGGTCCGCGATGACGGTAGCGATAAGGCCCACCACTTCAGCCAGCGCGTTGCACTTGAAGGTCATTAGCGGAACGCTGGCGCTTCAAAACTTCTTCAATGCAGGAACTTCAGGGGCGATGCAGCGGTGCGAAGTGTATGCGCAACCGGTTGTTTTGTGGGTTGACGGTCCACGTACGGAAACACCGGATTTTCCCAACGTTCTTTACGGTTATCAGCAATACTATCCATCGTCATCGTTTATTTCGGATGCTAAGGTCACCCAACACATTGCGCCTCCTACCACACCCTATTGGAGCATACAAAGTGGAGCAGTAGGAAGCGAAGGCATTTTACACACCGGTGAAATGACTTGGTACGGAACGAGCCTTGGCACCGGGCGGTACGCCGTCGGCCTATATTTTTGGATCAAAGACCGGCAGTGTCATTATGGTAACGGGGACTGGAGATGGACACTAAATAATTTTCGGATCGATCTATGGCAGATAAATTAAAAAGGATCGCAATTTGCGCCTGCACCGCGGGGCTATTGCAGCTACTTCAGGGTTGCGGTAGCAACGGTGTCCCCAGTGGGTCACCGTTACCGACTCCCGTCTCATCGATGACCCCTGCACCGCAACAGAAGTATGTTATAAGTGGCCTTCTTTCCGATACTGGAACGAACGGTCGGGATGGCCACGCGATTGCTGATGCTGTAGTATTCCTCTTCCCGAGGGATGCTGTATTAAAGCAACCGATTGCCGAATCGAAGACCTCAGCTCAGGGAGCGTACGCGATATCCGCGCAAGAAGGCGAGTATGTGCTCGAGGTTATGCCGCCAGCGGATGCGTACGCACCAACCGGATATGATTATCCATTTTATCATACCGCCATCACGGTAAGTCAGTCTTTTTACGTGCCAACGATATCATTAAGCATGCTTAGCCAACACGAGCAACAATGGATCGCGCAAACAAATGCCGATCGAGCGCAATACGGTGTCTCGTCTAAATTGAACGCCGACGAGTTCGCCATGCGTGCAGCTCGCAACTGGGCAAACTACCTGGCGGAGCATCCTGATGCTACGCACTTTGGTCCAAATGCGGGCGAAACTCCTCAAGAACGGTACACGTTGTTGGGCGGCATAGGCCGCAACGGTGAAAATGTTGATTTTGCCTTGAACGATGCGCCTTGGCAAGGCGCCGAAATAATGTGGTTATCAGAATCGCAGTATTGCCCGACGCCGGCCTCCTTTGGATGCCCACCGGTAGTTGGCGGGCATGAAACCGGTCATTTCCTGAATATCATCAACCCCGATGCGGTTTGGATCGGAGTAGGCGAAAATCTGCATGGGGTGCCATTGGCGGCCGGGGGCGTCTGGAGCGCCTTTGACGCGGAGTACGTCGCTTACCCATAACCAAGCTAGGGTCAGAGAAGGCAAGGCAAGCGGGCGGACGGCGGTTCGTAGTCCGGAGGTCGGAGGGGCGAAAGTCGGAAGCCCTTCTTGGAACGGTTCGCTATAATTGAGGTAATCAGGAGGCGACCCGGAGGGGGCGCCTTTGCAGTCCTTAGGGGCCTTCGAGATGCGAATCAAATACGAGGTGTCGGCCGGTGGACTCGTTTTACGCCGGCGCGAGTCGACGTACGATGCACTGCTCATCGGACGCGGTACTCCGCGTGTTTGGACGCTTCCTAAGGGCCACGTGGAGGCAAGGGAATCGCACGAGCAAGCAGCTCTGCGCGAGGTCCGCGAAGAGACCGGCTGCTGGGCGGAAATCATCACCAAACTCAACGATATTTCGTACTGGTTCTACCTCAACCGCACCAAGCACAAGAAAGCCGTCACGTTTTACCTCATGCGGTATCTTTCGGGCGATACGGCAAATCATGACCATGAGGTGGACGAGGCCCGGTGGTTCGATGTGAGCGCGGCGAAGCGGGCGTTGAAGTACGTCAACGAGAAGCGCTTGATCGATTTGGGCCTGGACTATCTCTTGGCCAATCCCACCGCATTCGGCGACGTTCCAATCGTCGCAAGGACAGCAGAACAGAGAACCTCTTGAGCCAGTACGACGCAGCCCAAGTCATCGGACCGGCCGCCGAAGATCAAAGCAAACTCCATGTTCGTTTCGAGGTTTTTGACGGTCCGCTCGACCTTCTTTTGAATTTGGTAAAAGAGCGGCAGCTCGATATCGCTACGGTGCCGCTGGCGATCGTGGCCGAGCAGTACTTGTCTTATATTTCGATGATGGAAGAACTCGACGTGGAAGTCGCCGCCGAATACTTGGTGATTGCCGCGACATTGGTCTTTCTCAAGTCGAAGGCGCTGCTGCCGCCGATACCGAGCGAATTCCAGGACGAAGAAGGCGAGACCCCGGAGCAAGTCGAGGAGCGGCTGCGTCAACGGCTGATTGCGTATTCGAAGTACCGCGAGATCGGCGAAGACCTGCGCACACGTCAGCTGGAGGCGTCATCGTACTACTATCGCGACAGCGGCGATCCGGTGAGCGAGCTGCGTCAGCGCTACCGTATTGATGCCGACAAACTCACGCATGCATTCATCGCCATGCTGCGAAGTGCGCGCCCGGAGAAGCGAACGATTGCCAGAGAGCGGCTATCGCTTGTCGCGACGATGGATTATATCTCGCGCAAAGTCCGTGACGAGGGCGAAGTGCTGTTTTCCGCGATTTGCAAAGAAATGGGCATGGCCCGCGAATCAATCATCGTCACATTCTTGGCCATACTCGAGCTAATTCGGCGGCACCGCGTGGGCTACGAACAGCCCGAGCTGTTTGACGACATTCGTTTATTTCGCCTACTGCCTGCAGCGTAATAGGAACCTGTGAACACGACGCACGATGAGATCGCCCCTGACCAAGCCGCGGAGCTCGAAGATACCGTGGAACTGCTGACACGCCCCATTGAGGCGCTGCTGTTCGTAGCGGGCGAGGCGCTCACCATAAAGCAGCTCGCGAAGCTCACGCACGCCGAAGAGTCGCACATCGCGATGGCGCTGGCCCGGCTGGAGGAGCGTTACGCCGATCGCGGCATCGTGTTGCGGGAAGTAGCCGGCGGCTATCGCTTTGCTAGCGCGCCGGCATCACGCGAAGTAGTCGAAGCATATCTTTTGCCGCCGAAAAGCAATCTTTCGACACCCGCGCTCGAAACGCTGGCGATCGTCGCTTACATGCAGCCGGTCACCAAGAGCGAGATTGAATCGATTCGCGGCGTGGCGTCGGACAGCGTCGTGTCGACGCTGCTGGATCGCAACTTGATTGCCGAGGCCGGCCGTAAGGATGTCGTTGGGCGGCCGCTGCTCTACAAAACGACGCCCGAGTTCCTGGAATCGTTTGGCCTACGGTCGACCGACGATCTCCCGCCGATGGAGCTGGAACAGGGGCAGCCGTTGGAACTCGATTTGCTCACCGCCAACATTACGGCGAACGCAGCTTCGGGCACGGAGTAATGCGAATCGGCGTCCATGTTCGCGTGGGCGCGGGCTATGCTCGCGCCCTCGAATATGCCAAACGCGTGAAGTGCACGGCAATTCAAATCTTTTCCAGCAATCCTCGAAGCTATCGAACCGGCCCGGTAAACCGGCCCGCATTGGAAACGTTTGCGCAAGAGCGCCGCGCCGCTGGCATCGATCCCTGTATCATTCATAGCCCCTACCTAATCAATCTTGCCAGCGACGATCCGAAGATTGCGAACGGATCGCTAGGGTTGTTGAAGTATGATTTGGCGGTCGCCGCCGCAGGCGGCATTCAATACGTGAATACGCACCTAGGCTCGTATGGAAAGCGCAACCGCAACGAAGGTTTTGTGTCGGCCTGCCGCCTTCTGGAGCAAGCCCTTGAAGAGATTCCCGCGGGTGTGCAACTCGTAATGGAGAACTCGGCCGGTGCCGGGGATTTATGCGGCGGCACGCTTGAAGAGCTTGGACGCTTCATTAAAACGCTCGACCATCCGCAACTCGGCGTGTGTTTGGATACGGCGCACGCGTGGGCTGCGGGCTATGAGATTAATTCGCAGCGCGGAGTTGATGATTTTCTATACCAGACCGCCGAGCAAATCGGATTGGATCGAGTGCCGATGTTTCACTTCAACGATACGGAAGTGCCGCTTGGCGGCAACCGCGACCGGCATCATCATATCGGCGAAGGCAATATTGGATTTGAAGGCTTTCGTGCGCTGGCTGCGCGCCCCGAATTACGTGACAAAACCGCGATTCTCGAGACGCCCGGTGAAGAAGCGGACGACATGCGCAACGTGGAAACGATTCGAGCGATATTTCGAGGCGCAGGGCATGAGCCGGCGTAGCAATCTCTAGATCGACCGATGATTGCGCATTTTGACGTCGACGCTTTTTACGCGAACGTCGAGATTCGTGACAATCCCGATTTACGCGGTAAACCGGTGGCCGTTGCCGGTTCAAGCCGGAGAGCGGTCGTGCTGACGGCGTCCTACGAAGCCCGCCCGTTCGGTGTGAAGTCTGCCGTGCCGCTGTACAAAGCTCTTGCCTCCTGTCCGCAGCTGATCGTGGTCCGGCCCGATATGCAAAAATACCGCGAGGTATCGCGCGCCATCTTCTCGATATTCCAGCGGCGCGGCCATCCGGTCGAAGGTCTGTCGATGGATGAGGCGTTTATTGACTTCGGGCCGCTGACGTTGGAGGATGCGTTGCATTTAGCCGCAGCCATTCGTGAAGAAGTCCTGCATGAAGTCGGCTTGACCGTGAGCGCCGGCGTAGCCGGCGGCAAAATGGTGGCGAAGATCCTGTCGGATTCGTGCAAACCCAATGGTTTGCAGGCCGTCGCCCCCGGCGAGGAGGCCGCTTTTCTGGCGCCGTTGCCGGTAGGGCGTCTTTGGGGCGTCGGCCCAAAAACGGAAGTGCGGCTGCGCGAACGGGGCATACAGACGATTGGCGACCTCGCAGCGCTCAGCGATGAACGGGTAGCTGCGATCTTCGGTTCGTGGGGCGCGGAACTGCGTGAACTGGCGCGTGGGCTCGATCAGCGCGCGGTTGAACCCGAGCGCGAAACCAAGTCGATCTCTACCGAAGAGACGTTCGAGTACGACGTACGCGATGAACAACAGCTGCGCGAGCTGCTCAAGGAACAGGCACGCGAGCTATCTGCGAAGCTGCAGCGCGAAGGTTTGAGCGCTTGCACCATCGGCATCAAGGTGAAGCGTTCGGATTTTCAAACGATCGTCCGGCAAACCAATCTAGACGAGCCTACCGATGATGCGCGTGCCATCTTCGTTGCGGCGGTCCATTGTTTGCGGCGAGCCGAGTTGCACAACACGGCGGTGAGGCTGCTTGGCACAAGGGTCGCATCGCTGGTTGCGGGCGAGCCGAAGCAACAAACATTGTTCACCCGTCAAACGTGATCGAGCGTCCAGACTCCGTCGCCTGATCCGCTCGCTGCAGCCGCATGCGCAAATGCTGCGCCGCGTTCGGTCAGCGGCGCAATCATCCAAATCGCTTCGGACCGTTTGCGTACCGATCCGCGGGGCAACATCGAGCGCATCGGTGCCGGCGGCAACCATCCGGCGATCCGCCGAAGGTCGCCCGCGGCGCTTCGAAGCAGCGAGGGAACAAGCTCACGCGCCGATTCCGAAGCGCACGCTATCTCTTCCACGATGAGAGCATCGTGCACCGGCTCACGCCGGCCGAATACGTACGCTCGTGGCGATCGCCCGTGGCGAACGATGAGCCGGATGGGCTGTCCGGGCGAAAGGCCGGAGCGGTGACGCAAGCGCGTGCGAATCCACTCCCAAGTAAGCGGCGTACGGAGAAACGCGAAACCGCGCGCCGCTTCGCATTCCGCAAAGCAGGCACGGACCGCGCTCCAATCGGACTCACCGGCAGCTTCCACGGCGATGCGGCGATCTTCAAGTGAATCCGCCCGGAGTGAGAACGATCGCGAAGGTAAGGTGCGAAATCCGAGCTGCTCGTAGAAATGCGGATGAATATCGGAGAATAGGAAAGCGAAGTCGAAGCCTTCGCTGCGCGCGCCGTCAAGCGCCAAGCCGACCATCGCGCTGGCGAAACCCTTACCGCGGTGCTGCGGCGGCGTAAAAATCCCGCCCAATCCGACGGCTCGCAGCCGAATGTTGCCTGCCCGAGCATCCCGCTCGTAGCGCTTACACGACGAGAGGGTAGGCCGGTTGCCGTCGTCGAGTGCAAGCGTACGGTAATACCGCCGCCCGTATCCGCTTCCCGCAAGCTCTTGTGTATGCGTAACATATTGCTCGTAGGAGCGTCCGTGTCCCCACAGTGCGAACGTGTGCGGCAAAACGTCCTCGACGTACCGTTCGAGCGGAAGTTCTGCCAGGGTGAGGTTCATCCGGCATACATCGTGCTCGCAGGCCGCCAACGATCGGAAACGTCTACCGTTCCCGGCAACCGCGCGGCTTGCAACTCGGCAAGGAACTCCGGAGCGCCTATGCCGCGCGTCGCGCGCTCGCAGGCCGTTACCAATGCGGTACGTTTCGCACGGCGAAGCGCGTACACGAAGGCGCGGCGTTCTTGCAAATTAAACGCCTCGCGCGCTTTCGTGCGGAACATGTAATAGGTGAACTTCGCCGTTCGTGCCGTGCGAGCGTCGCCGACGTTTTCTTTGGCGATCATGCCCAGGCTGGGACTGTACAAAAACGCGTCAGGCACGTACCAGCACGGAAACGAGCCGGCCCGCGCATTTGGAATGACGACATGATCGAATTCTCGTCCCCGCGCGCTATCAACGGTCAGCAGCCGAACGGCACCCGCAACTTCACGCGTTTCGCACGCTTCAAAGGCGCTTTCCATTCGGGCCTGGGCGTCTTCAAGGAATTCGCCCAGTGAGGCGCCGGGCCGCCGCCGTGCAAAACCGACGACGCGCTCAAATAGCCGGTCCAGCGTTAGCTGCTGGTACATCGCGTGGGCGCTGCCGGGCGTTCCCATACGCGCAAGGCCTTGGCTCCAAATGCAGCGCACCAGGCCGGGAAGACTCGTTTCTTTTGCGGCTTGCGCCCAGGCAGCGCGTTTTCTGCGCAACGCTTCCAAACGCTCGCGCGTGTGCACCTGAAGATCGCGATCGCGATCTCCGCGCAGCACGTTCCAGCCGAGGCGAAGATCCCGTTTCGGATCCCACCTGCTGGACCGTTCCGCATCGCTGACCTGGCCCTCGGAGAACAATGAGGTTTGCGCGTCGGGCGAATCGTTGCACAGAATAACCAGGCTTGCATCGGACAATGCAAGCGCCGGTCCGGAGAGCACGCGCAGAAGATACTCATGCCGGTACGGATCGTGCGCGAACCAGAGAATAGCCAGGGCGTCGAGCGCTTCGGGCTCGGTATACACATTGAGATCGCCGGCGATTTGGACGCGTATTCCACGCGCCAGTAGCGCGTCCCGATACGGGCGCACCGTCGCTACCGAACGGAAAAGCAGCGCGATATCATCGTGCGCGGAGCCGCCATTCAGTAACGCGGTTACATGCTCGGCAACGAACTGCGCCTCGGCGCGCTGCGTTGAGGCCCGAAACAACGTCATGCCGATTTCGGCCTGCGTGCTCACGACGGAGCTGCCGGGCGTGCCCAATAAATGGCGGCAGGCAACGTCCACGGCGAAAGGGCTGCGGTATTGCTCGTTGACCGTCTCACGCGCGCTCGCCAGCGCAAAAACGCGATCGGGCCGCGAACCGCGGAACGCTGAGGTTGCTGCTTCCATATCGCCGGCCAACGTAACGTTTTCCAGCGTTTCACCATATAGCGCCTGCAAGAACTGCAGTTCGCCCAAGGTGAGCTCTTCGGCGTCGTCAACGAACGCTTGTGGATACCGGTTGCGAATTGAGGTGAGCCGCTCGACGTGGGGTCCGCTCTTTTGCCCGGCTTCAGCTATTACGTCGCGGGCGGTCAAACAACCGCGGTGCACCGGGTGATCCAGATAGGCACGATAGAGCTTGGCAAGGATGCGCGCGAGATCGACTTCGCGCCGGTACTGACGCTGTAATTCGGCCGCATCGGCTTCCAAGGAATCGCGATGGCTATCCTTGGTGTAGTACAACAAATCGGGATGCGCCAGATTCGGCGGTTTGGCATAAAACTGCGTCGCTCCGCGCAACGAGCTCTCCAGGAAGTGTTCAGGCGCGATACGTGCGTCACGAAGTTTGCATACCAAGCGATATGCCGCGTCCAAAAAGCGCTCGGGTGCGCGCAATCCCGGAACTTCCGGATCCAGATCCGCTTCCATGAACTCCGTCCACGAAAGTTGAAAAAGCGGTTGAGCGGCTTGCTCGAAAAGTTCAGCGGCCGTTACGTCGTCGACCAGCTCGCCGGAGGCCCAAACTTCAAATGCGAGTTCGTCCAAGGCCCGTACGGTAATCTGCGGCTCGTGCTCGATGCAGCTGCGCAAATTAGTGCGTGATGCATGCGAAGGAGAGGTTAACAGCACCGCGCCTTGCTGCGCCGCGGCTGCGGCGCGGCGCAGCAGTTCGGTCGTTTTTCCGCAACCGGGCGGCCCCGTAATGAGCAAACTCACCGCGCGAAGCGGTCCTCCACGGGATACGGTCGATCGACGCACGCAAGGGCATACGCGCAATAGGTGCACGCGGACGCGTCCGAGGTAACGGGAAATGCCGTGGATTCGCCGGAGGTCAATTCTCGACAGAGCTCGACCATGCGTTGGCGCGCAGCTTCCAGTTCGCCAATGGGAATGACGCCCGTCGGGCTGGCGGAACGTACGGTCTCGCGGGGCACCGGAATCACTTCGAGCGAAATCGGGCGCACGTCGAGCAGCGCGTCCTTTAACGGAATGAGCGCCAGCCGTGAAACGCGATCGCCTTGCGCGGTGCGCGCCCAATAGTAAAACGGTAACTGGAAATCTTTGAACCGGCGCACTTTTTCGCGGTACTCGGCCGCGCTTACCGCAATGGAACCCGTTTTGTAGTCGATAACCGCGACGGTACCGCTCGCATTGTCGCGATCCAGGCGATCGATATACCCGATAAAATCAAAACCTTCGAGCTGCAGTTCGGCGGAGACCTCGCAGCCAACGACCGTAAAAGGGGCACGGCGCGCCTCGGTTACGAGCCACCGAACGTATTTCTCACCCGTGCGCCGAGCTCGCCGAAGCTGAAGTTCGTGTTCGACGGGTGTACCGAAGTTATTGCGGTGCCGGTCAAATGAAGCGTTGAGATAACCGAGCAGTTTACGCTGTAACTCTTGCGGATCCACGCAGCCCGGCTCGGGGTATTCCGCATGGAAGTTCTCCAAAGCCGTGTGGAACGCCGTGCCATAGTAGCTTGCGGAGGATCCCTTATCCTCCACGGCCGCGCATAAGTACCGGTAAAACCATTTGCGCGCGCACTCGACGTACGTGTTCAGCTGCGAGGCGCTAAAGCGCGGATGGTTCGTGCGTACGCCGTCGGCGGGTTCCGGCGACGCGGGGTCGAGCAACGAAAAGTCCTCGCCCAGTACGTCGAGCTCATCGTCGGCGGTTTCCTCGCGACATGACGAGTAAAGGTCGAAGGCTGCCAGGACGATCGCCTCACGCTCCTCCGGTGCGATCGCCTGTGGAAGATCCGCCAGACGGCGCAGCGTGGCGGTAAATGAAAGAATCGCGCCGCGTTCCTCCGGGCGAACCTGCAGACGCTCTTGCTCGAGCAGAGACGTTAGCGATCCTTCGCGCGAGGCAAGCGCGGCATATGCCGCGCCGATCTGCGTCGGCACGCCGCAGAGCGGAGAACGCAACATGCGCTCGGCGTGCGCATCGTCGCGCGAACGGCTCCAAGCAACCGCTGCGGTGAAAAAAGCACGGTGCTCCGCAGAAACCACGCGCTGGTGTTCCCCAAGGCGACGGAGGCTACCCTGCTCCTTTCGTGTAAGGGCCAGGTATGCGGCGAATCGTCATCGGCATAACAGGTGCGAGCGGCAGCATCTACGGCTACCGTACGCTTCTGGCACTGTCAGGCTCGGGTGCGGAAACGCACCTGGTGATGAGCGATCAAGCGCGGCGCACGATTGAATTGGAAACCGACAAGAGCGCGCACGATTTCGAAGCGCTCGCGACCCACGTTCACCGCGACGATGATCTTGCCGCCTCGATCTCGAGCGGTTCGTTCGTCACCGACGGAATGCTCGTAATCCCATGTTCGATAAAAAGCGCGGCCGCGATCGCATATTCGCTGAATTCCAACCTCTTGGTGCGTGCCGCGGACGTCTGTCTCAAGGAACGGCGCCGGCTCGTGTTGGCCGTCCGCGAGACGCCGCTGCATTTGGGGCATTTGCGCACGTTGGCGCAGCTGGCCGAAACCGGCGCCGTTATTTTACCGCCGGTGCCGGCGATGTACGCCGCTCCGCGAACGATCGACGATATCGTCGATCATACCGTAGGCAAAGCGCTCGATCAGTTCGCCGTTCCGCATACGCTGTTTCGCCGCTGGAGCACGCCGAATTCATCGCGATGACAGCAGGCGTTCGGCCAGCGCCACGTCGGTGACGCGGTCGACATTCACGCCGATCTCCGGATAGGGTGAAATGACGGCGCGCACGCCTGCGCCGATCACACGGCCGGCGCGTTGTTCCGCCTGCTCGATCGTCAACCGGTGGGTTGCGAATCGCAGCAAAATATTTAAACCGAACAGTCTGGCCAATCGAAGCGGGTTTTTCCGCGCATGGCCCAGCTGCTCGATGAATCGCTCCAGCGAGGGCCACACGCGGGGGCGTATGGTTACAAACCCGGTGCCGCAAAACGTTCCATCGCGCAACGGTGCCCAGGTATGCGGAACGTCGGGATACCGGGCTTGATGGACGCCGCGCTCGATGCAGCCGTACGTTATATCCGCATCTGCAGCCGTGGCACGCATAATAAAGTCATCGATGGAAACGGGCGTAAGGACCGGCAGATCGGAGGTGCTGATCAGCACGTTTGCATCGGGGGGCAAACCCGTTAGGCCGGCGCGCAAACTATCGCTAATGCGCGGTCCGTCGGGGCGGTACTCGTCTGCGCTGGCCAGCTCGGGCCGGCCATGCGTCTGCGAGGGAGCCACGACGATAATTTTTCCGACCAAATTCGAACCGCGAAGCGCGTGAAGCGTCCGTTCCACCAGCGTTATGCCGGCAATGCGAACAAACGCTTTATTCGGTGCGCCGGGCGTCAAAGCCGCAACCTCATCAAGGGGACCGCCTGCAAGAACCACGGCGGTCACTTGCGTCATGCCGCGTGCCGCCAGGGCTGGCCGCTGACAAAACCGCACGTGAACGCCGTATATCCGGCGGGCAGCGCGAGGCGGTCCGCGCACGCCCCGGCGGCGATCTTGTCCTGAAATACGGCGAAGACGCAGGAACCCGATCCCGTCAGCACCGGGTGTCGTGCACCGGCCTCACGCAGCCGGTCCAAGGCTTGCGCGATCTCCGGAACCTGGGGTACGAGAACGTCTTGAAAATCATTTTGCAGCAGCCGTTCGACGATGTCGAATTCGCCGCGTTGCAGTGCCTGGGCAACCTGAAGACTTACGGAATCGCTACGCGGCCGCGATTCGCGCCGGGCGGCATCTATGCGGCGATACGCGGATGCCGTCTCGACCGCCGCGGGGGGCTTTATCACCAGCGCGTGCCAGGCGGGAACGGCACCCAGCGCGGTGACACGTTCGCCGGTTCCTTCGACCAGCGCCGCCGTTTGGACTAAAAAAAATGGAACGTCGGATCCAAGCGCGCGAGCCGTCTGCAGGTAATCGACCGCGTCGACCGGGCCGAAAACGCCGTTCTGGGCTGCAAGCAACACCGCCGCCGCGTCGCTTGAGCCGCCGCCCATTCCCGCGCCGGTCGGAATGTGCTTGCGCAACGCCATGCGCATGGGCGCGCCGCTCAAGCCGAGCGCGTCGAGTGCGCGGACTGCCAAATTGTTTTCACTCAGCTCCGCGGGGTCGCAAGTGAACCGGAACGCCGGTGCGGGTTCGATAACGATCTCGTCATAGCGATCGACCGGAACCATCACGCTGCGAAGCGCATGCAGTCCATCCTCACGCCGCGATAGTACCTCCAGCGTTAAATTCAATTTGGCGGGTGCACGCAGCAATTGGCTTACCTTCATTAACGGCCGACCTTGCGCCGCGGGGCGGGACATCCCCTTGAGCCGTCGTACAACACGCACATGCGACCGAGCTACGACGCACAGCACAACGAGTATTGCGCGTACGTCCTGCCTGAAGCGCAGACGCCGTACGGGCTGCTGCTCGGTAACTTTAAGACATTCGCTCAATCGACCGCTAAGGGCGGCATTCGCGGGCTCTGGGACGCCGACACCGATCAGATTATTTTCGGGACGCATCAAATCGCATACCGCCTGCGCGATCTCAAGCAGACAATCTTTCCGCACCAGATCACGCGCGAGATAACCTTCCTGCCGTACGCGCAGATCTCGGAGTTCACTCTTCTGGATCGGCTTCACGTGACCGAAGCTTTTTACGTACCGCACGGACCCAACCACGACCGTGCGGTCAGCTTCGTCGTCGACGTGACGCTGTATAATCCGGGCGGAACTCCGGTTGAAGTGGCCGTGTTTCCGTGGGCGCTTTTGGTAGGCCAGCGGTTTTACGGCGAGCCCGAACACGAGGTGCGTGCCTTCGTGGACGGCGATTTTATTTGTTCCAAGAATCAGCAAACCGGCGCTGAACGATGGTGGGGCGCATCCCGGTCGCCGGTCGCTGCGATCGTCGGATTGCGCGAACAAATCATGCTGCATCACATGCGGGCGGGCTCGCTACGAACCGACGATCATCTTGACGAGGTTACGCCGCAACTCGCCGAGTGCGTAAGCCGCCGTATCTTCGGAGCGCTTGAATACCGCATTACCGTAGCGCCGGGTGCTCGCGAAGCGTTACGGCTGGGCGTTGTTTACCATAAGGACGGCCGCGAAAAATCGCGGCCGGTTCTCGAACAACTGCTGCAAGATCCAAAAGCTTTGCACGAAACGCAGCGATATTACGCCAACAATTTGCGTGACGCCCGGTTCATGTGTCCCTCGCCGGAGATTAGCCGCGGAGTGGTTTGGGCCAAGGCGAACATGCTGCGCATTATCAAGCAGTATCCCAACGGCTGGGGATCGACCAACTCGCCGCCCTCGGATATTCTGGTCTCGCGTGATACGTCATGGTTCGTTCACGGATTCGATTTCTTCTTGCCGCAATTCAGCCGCGACGCGATCGAAGTGTTCAACAACTTCATCGAAGAGAGCGGAGAGATGATCGAGTACGTTCGCGGCGTTACGGGGTTCAAGACCTCGTACGACTTAAACATCAACGATGACACTCCGCTGCACCTGATCGCCATTCTCCACCACTACAACGCCACGCTGGACGACCAGTGGGTGCGGCAGTGGTATCCCATGATCTGCAAAATCGCGGATTACATGCTCACCCAGCGCGACAAGAATGGGCTGCTGTTTTGCCGTGCGAGCGGTGTCGACATGTTCGGCATCAGTTCGTGGCGTAATATCATTCCCTACTATACGCTTGACGGCGCGGTAACCGAGATCAATGCGGAAGGGGTGTTTGCGCTGGAAGCGGCGGCGATGCTCTCGGCCGTCGTCGGCGATCACGACCACTGGCAAAAATATTCCAGTGAAGCGCAGTCGCTGCGTGAAGCGATGATGCAGTATCTCTTCAATGACGACACCGGCGCGTTCGTTTTGAATTACGACCAGGAGCAGAACTACCAGGACAACTTTACCGCGGACGAAGTTTTCCCGGTTCTGTTCAATGTCGCCGACTCCGAGCAGCGCCGCAAAATCCTCGAGCGGCTCAGCGAAACGGATTTTACGACGCCCGTGGGCCTGCGCACGATCTCGACAGCCGACTCGTGGTACTTCCCTTCGCATGGTTTTGGTTTGCTCGGGGGTGTGTGGCCCGATCTGACGCTTTGGTTCGTAATGTGTTTGGCGCGCAACGGCTTTACCAATAACGCCGTGCATTGGATGGAAGCAATTTTCGATACGATGGAATCCGGCGCCGGGCGTAACACGGTACCGGGTGAATTCGCTGAGTGGTTCGACGGCGGCTCGCTCACGAATCGGGGCATGTACCTCTCGCCATGGACCGGTGCAAAATACCTGTGGGCTGTGGCGGAGACGGTGGGCGGCCTGGACGGATACCGTACCAGTGGACGACCGCATCTTGTTCCGTTGCAGCCGCAAGGGTGGAAGTGGGTGGCTGCCGCCAGCGTGCGCTGGGGCGGCAAGCGATGCACGTACCTGATTGACTTTGAGCGCAACATCATCTACGCCAACATGCCCGAACTCTCGGCCGAGGAGCCCTTCGTGTGCATGTACGCCGGACGAGACGTCTCGGACGAGGTGACGACCTCGCCGGTTGAAGTCGGCGCTATTGCATTTGAGGAAGAGCAGGGCGCCGTGCGCGTGTTCTTGTGCAACCTGCGCGATCAGGCGCGAAATGTGTCGGTCGAGTTTCGCGGTTTGACCGATAGGGTGAACCTTGCGGCCGGTGAGATGCGCGAGCTTCACATGGTCGGCAAGCCTGCCGACCGTCAAGCGCGTGCGGCGGCACGCGACGTTGTACCGCAGGCGCTCGCAGCCACCTAATCGTACAGAGGTTGGGTGCTGGACCCTTCGAAGCGGTTTCTAACCGTCGTCCTGCTGCTCGGCATCGCCGTACTGGTCACGGCGATTTCCTTTGGCGAACATGCCGGCGACCGCGTTATCGGCCAAGTCACCGAGAAGCGTCTGGACAGCATCGCCCCCGTGACGGTTACGCCCGCACCCGTTGAAAAGAGCGCATCTCCCTACGGGCCGAACTGGAAACGAACCGAGGTGATGAGCGCGGCCGAAGACCCGCAATTTCCGGATCCGCGCGTGCCGCCGTTGCCCCTTCCCACGCCTCCGCCACCGCCCAAAGTGCGCCCCACGCCGAAACGCATAACCCCAACCGCGACTCCGACGCCGAACCTCAACATCCCGATTTGGCGGCGGGCGGCGCCGCTGCCCACCGCGACGCCTGTCGAGCTTGCCTCGCCCGGCGAGGGAACAAGCCCGTCTCCGTCGCCCTCGAACAGCCCGCAACCATAGCGCTCGCCGCTTCCTTGTACTCAATGTAACCATTGGAATTGGTTGATATTATGGGATCACACCCGAACATTGAGGAGTTTGACCGGAAGTGGCTGATACAACAACCGGAACGGCAACCGTAAAGCGCGGGCTCGCGCAAATGCTCAAGGGCGGCGTCATCATGGACGTCGTCACGCCGGAGCAAGCCGTCATCGCGCAAGAAGCCGGCGCTGTGGCCGTGATGGCGCTCGAACGCATCCCGGCCGACATTCGCGCCGACGGGGGCGTCGCGCGGATGAGCAATTTGCAGCTCGTTCAATCAATCATGGACTCGGTCACGATTCCGGTGATGGCAAAAGTCCGCATTGGACACTTCGCCGAGGCGCAGGTCCTGCAAGAGCTCGGCATCGATTACATCGACGAGTCTGAAGTTCTCACGCCGGCTGACGACAAGTATCACGTCAGCAAAGATCGCTTCACCACGCCGTTCGTCTGCGGCGCGCGCGATCTCGGCGAAGCGCTGCGCCGCATCGCTGAAGGCGCAGCCATGATTCGCAGCAAGGGCGAGGCCGGCAGCGGAAATATCGTCGAAGCCGTTCGCCACATCCGTGCAATCAAGGACGCAATTAACGAATTGACCGTCGTGCCTGAAGAAGAACTGGTGGCACGGGCGCGCGACTTAGGTGCGCCGCTGGAACTGGTTCGCGAAGTCGCGCGAAACGGCAAGCTGCCGGTCGTGCTTTTTTGCGCCGGGGGCGTTTCGACGCCGGCCGACGCGGCACTCATGATGCAGCTCGGAGCGCAGGGAATCTTCGTGGGCAGCGGCATCTTCAAATCCAATAGCCCCAAAGCGTTCGCTAAGGCGATCGTGGATGCAACCACGCATTTCAACGATCCGGCGGTGATCGTCGCGGCCAGTAAGTCGCTGGGCAAGGAAGCCCAAGCGATGGAAGGCATCGATCTTCGCAAACTTCCGGAATCGGAGCTGCTCGCACCGCGTGGCAACTAAACCGGTTATCGGCGTTCTGGCTCTGCAGGGCGATGTGGATGAGCATATCGCGGCGATGCAGCGCGCCGGCGCACAAGCCGTTCCGGTAAAGCGTACGGACGAATTGAACCAGGTCGACGGCCTGATCATTCCGGGCGGTGAATCGACGACCGTCATGAAATTGCTCGATCGCTTTGGCTTGGATAGTCCAATCGTCGAGCGCGCACGCGCCGGCATGCCGATATGGGGCACGTGCATGGGCATGATCGTCGTCGCGGCGCAAGTGTGCGGGATCGAACAGCCGTCGCTTGGTCTGCTGGATGTTAGCGTGCGGCGCAATGCCTTTGGGCGGCAGAACGATTCGGCGCAGGTCAATCTCGCGATTCCGGTGCTGGGCAACGCGCCGTTCCCGGCAATATTCATTCGCGCTCCCTGGATAGAGCGCGCCGGGCCGCGTGTCGAGGTCTTGGCGCAGCGCGACGGCCACGGCGTGATGGTAAGGCAGGGCGCCGTACTGGGCACCTCGTTTCATCCCGAATTGGTGAGCGATACGCGCGTTCACGCGTATTTTCTGGACATGGTCGCGGGTGCGGGAGAAAAACCCGTAGGGAAGCAGCGCAACGTCGCATAAGTTCTAGGACACGATGAGTCCGCAGGCTCCTTTTCAGGATCCCGGAGCGGCCGGAATAGATGCGATGCCGGCCGTTGAAGTGCTGCTGACCGACGTGGTAGCGCGTCTGTCGCTCGCGGCGCACGCATACCTGGAGAGCGGAGAGGGCAGGGAACCGGACTTGGATTCCGCCGAGGCCGCAATCGATGTTGCGAGCATGACGTTCGAACGGGTGAAAGAACGCCTCAGGCCGGAAGAACGGTTAGCAATCACCCAACTGCTAACCGAAACGCGAATGACGTTTGTGAAGAAGCGAGGTTTATGATGCCTCGCTTTTCGCTTTCTACGTGGCGGGAGGACTAATTGAGCGAAGTTCTGGTCCTGAATTTCACCTATGAGGCGTTGAACATCACCAATTTTCAGCGCGCCGTCAAGCTCATTTTCGCTGGTAAAGCCGAGATGATTCATGGCGGCGAGCGTGTCATTTCCTCGACCACGTTCGAAATGCGCATGCCTTCGATCATTCGCATGCTGTATTACATCAAGCGGCCGATGCAAAAGGTCGCGCTTACCAAGAAGAACATTCTGATCCGGGACGACCATACGTGCCAGTATTGCGGTCTGCGCGGCGACCGCTTCATGACCGTCGACCACGTCGTTCCCAAGAGCAAAGGCGGCCCGTCCACCTGGGAGAACCTGGTCTGCGCCTGCATGCGCTGCAACAACCGTAAGAATAACCGCACGCCGCACGACTGCAACATGAAGCTGCGCCGCAAACCGCGCCAGCCCAAGTACATCCCGTGGATCCAGATTAAGCGCAACACGCTGCCCGGGGAATGGCATAAGTTCCTCTTCCTTTACAATGTTTCGATCGAGGAGCGCGTAGAGCAGTAAAGGGGCGGGCCGTACGGCCTGCATAACACCTGTGCCCGTGATAGGCACAAGCAGTGCCCTGTGGTTGCCGTTTACGCAAATGGCGCACGCGCAGGGCAACGTGCGCTCGTTCGTGCGGGGTGAAGGCAATTACCTCATCGACGCGGACGGGCGCCGCATCTTCGACGCGGTTAGTTCAATTTGGACGACGGTTCACGGCCACTGCCATCCTGCGATCGTGGCGGCGATAGCGCGGCAAGCCGCAGTACTCGATCACGCCACGCTTCTTGGTGCGAGGCACCCGCTTGCCGAAGAGCTGGCCGCGCGCATTGCAGCGCTGACCGGTTTGGACCACGTACTGTTCGCCGGTGACGGCGCGAGCGCGGTCGAAACGGCGCTCAAACTGGCTGTCCACTATTGGCAAGAGCAAGGTGAACCGCAGCGTACCCGTTTCGTGCATCTGGTTCACGCATATCACGGTGACACCGCGGGCGCGATGAGCGTCTCGGACATTGGCGTCTTTAAACAGCGGTACGGCGCCCTGACGTTCGAAACGCGCGCGTACGACGGTTGCGATTCGCTCGAAGGCGACGATCTCGCCGCGGTGATCGTGGAGCCAATCGTGCAGGCAGCTGCGGGCATGCGTATTGTGCCGCGCGAGGCATACGATGCGGTACGCGCGTCCAGAGCGCTGCTTATCGTTGACGAGATTGCGACCGGATTCGGACGCACGGGGACGATGTTCGCGTACGAGCAGCTTTCGATCCGGGCCGACGTTCTTTGCTTAGGGAAGAGCTTGAGCGGCGGCACGCTGCCGATCTCCGCCACGGTGGTGAACAAGCGGATTTTCGATGCCTTTACGGGCCGCTACGACGAAAGCAAGCAACTTTTCCACGGACATTCGTTCGCAGGGAATCCGATAACATGTGCGGCGGCACTTGCCAACCTGCAACTCTTCAGCGACGAAAAAACGCTCGATCGCCTCGCTACGCTGACCGGCGAACTGGCGATGCATCTTGAATTGTTGCGCTCGCATCCCAACGTGGTAGCAGTTCGCAATACCGGACTAATGATCGGCATTGAAATCGACGCGCAGCGTATCGGTGCCGAAGATGCGCCGACGCCGGCCTGGCGTGTTGCCGCGGAGTTGTACCGTCGCGGGTACTTCACTCGCCCGATCGGTCAAACGATTCAGCTGGTGCCGCCCCTTTCGAGCACGCCGGACGAACTTGCCGCCTTTTGCCGGAATCTCCATGACATACTTGACACGCGTTGAAGCCGCGCTCGAGCAGATAGCGCACGAGCATCGCCTGCGAACGATCAGCGGTGATCCGCCCCGGTATGCCGCAGATTTCTCGACGAATGACTATCTGGCTTTGGCGGCCGATTCACGCATGGTCGAGGCGATGCGCCGGATCCCGCGCGTCGGTTCAGGCGGCGCGCGTTTATTGGGCGGGCGCAGCCGCGAGCATTTTTTGTTGGAAGAAGATCTTGCGCGGTGGCGGCACCGCGAGCGCGCGTTGATCTTTTCATCGGGGTATATGGCGGCGCTCGGCGTAATTCCGGCGCTGGCGCAGTTCGTCAACGTTGTATATTCGGACGCGCTCAACCACGCGAGTTTGATCGACGGTGTACGCAGCTCGCGCGCTGAGCGAGAAATTTATCCTCATGCGCACCTTCCGCCGCGATCCCGGCGAGCCGCAAGTTCGCTCATCATCACGGAGTCGCTTTTCGGTATGGACGGCGA
Source organism: Vulcanimicrobiaceae bacterium (assembly GCA_035656615.1). GTDB lineage: Bacteria > Vulcanimicrobiota > Vulcanimicrobiia > Vulcanimicrobiales > Vulcanimicrobiaceae > DASRSF01. The sequence continues at coordinate 20,263 of DASRSF010000244.1, forward strand.
TACGATAGACGTGCCTGCGATCGTGGCGGATCTCGGTGAAAACGATATTCTGCTGCTTGACGAAGCGCACGCGGCCGGCGTTCTTGGCCATCAGGGCGCCGGGCTTGCATGCGAGCTCGATGATCCGCGAATCGTGATCACCGGGAGTTTAGGAAAAGCCGTGGGAACCGCAGGCGGTTTCATTGCGGGCCCTGCGCGCCTCGTAGAGTTGTTGGTCAATACCGCTCGCACGTTCATCTTTGATACGGCGCCCCCGCCCGCCATCGCGTTTGCAGCTCGTGTCGGAGTACTGCTAGCAACCGGTGCCGACGACCGCAGAGCGCGGCTGCGCTCCCGTATCGAACGCCTGCGCAGCGGCCTGAGCACATTAGGTTTTGCCGTACCGCAGTCGCAAACGCCGATTGTCCCCGTGATATTCGGCCAGGAGGTGCGCACGATGCGCGCAATGGAATGCTGTTTGGAACGGGGAGTGTACGCACCGGCGATCCGCCCGCCGACGGTGCCGCAAGGAGCATCGCGACTGCGTATTTCGCTGCGTTGCGATCATACGGACGAGCAGATCGATCTGTTGTTGGAGTCTCTCGCGTGCACCGTTACCTTATAACCGGAACCGATACGGGAGTCGGCAAAACACGTGTTACGGCGGTCTTAGCCGGCGCGCTGGCGAACGCCGGTCACAAGCCGACCATCGTAAAACTCGTGCAGACCGGAATTACCGCCGGAGAAATAGGAGATGCCGCGCATGCCGGTGCGCTGGCCGGCATACCGTTCATGGAGCTGGCGCGCTTTTCCAAGCCGGCGGACCCGTGGTCGGCGGCGCTCGCCGACGGTATGCCGCCGGTGCGTGCGATCGATCTGCAACACATGCTCGAGCGTGTCCCCGGAGCGGTGGTCGCCGAGGGTGCCGGCGGCTTGGCGGTGCCGCTCAACCGCACCGAAGATTTCGGCACGGTCGCACGGCTTGCGCAACTGAAGGTCATTCTCGCCGTCGGTCTGCGTTTGGGTTGCATGAATCATGCGCTGCTCACGCTTGCGATGTGCGAGCACCTGCGTATCCCCCTCGCGGGTGCCGTGCTGGTGGAATTTCTGCAGGCGTGCGAGCCTTCGTACGTCGACGACGTGACGCGCGTATTGCAGGGAAAAGTGCGCATGTTTGGCATGTTGCCGTTTGAGCCCAACGAGCCGTCCAGTCTGCGGCACGGAACACAGCTCTTTAGAAGCCTGATGTAAAGGACGCGGTCATTGTCAGCTCACCCCGTTGAATCTGCTCGCGAAGTAGTGCTCAGTCGCCGCGAACCGGCCGGACGCGATGTACTTGGCGCCCTTGCCGAGTTGCCGCCGAACGACGTGCCTGGTCTGCTGGCCTTAGCGGATGAAGTGCGCACACGGTATTGCGGCGACGGCGTTGCCGTCGAGGTGCTCTACAACGCGAAAAAAGGCGGCTGTTCCGAGGACTGTAACTTTTGCTCGCAGAGCGCACGTTTCGCGCAGGACGTCGAAGCCGAACCTCTCAGCTCCGTCGAAGGCTTTCTGCGCGCGGCCAAAGACGCGCACGAACGCGGCGCGGGTGAACTCTGTTTGGTGGTTGCCGTGCGCGGCCCGTCCGCGCGCTTGTTGGAGCGCGTGTGCACCGCGGTTGCGCTCATCAAGGCACAGTATCCGCTGACGGTTGCCGTTTCGCTCGGCATTCTGCGCGAAGACCAGCTGCGGCTGCTTATCCAGGCCGGCGTGGACAAGGTGAATCACAACCTGGAAACCTCGCGGCGGTACTTCCCTTCGATTTGCACGACGCACACATACGAGGAACGCCGGCAAACCTGTCTGCTGGTCAAACGCGCGAACTTGCAGCTGTGCTGCGGCGGAATCATCGGCATGGGAGAAACGATGGCCGATCGCCTCGATTTCTTGACGGCATTGCAAGAGCTCGCGCCCGAAGAGGTGCCGATCAATTTTTTGAATCCGCGTCCCGGCACGCCGCTGGCGCACCGGCCGTTGCTCGAACCTACTGAAGCGCTGCGGTTTGTCGCGATGGCGCGTCTGGCGTTGCCTTCGGCGCTCATCCGCTTTGCGGGCGGCCGTGAAGTAACATTAGCCGGGCTGCAAGATCTCGGCATGCGCAGCGGTGCGAGCGGACTGGTTCTGGGCGATTATCTTACGACGTCCGGGCGCACCGACGTGGAGGACTTTGCCATGCTGGACCGCTTAGGTTTTGAAGTCCTTAGCTGACCGTGTGAATTTGCCGCCGATGGACCAGTCGAAGACGCCGTATTTCCAAGCGTTGCTCGATTACGTCGATGCCGGTGTTATTCCATTTCACACGCCCGGGCACAAGCAGGGCATCGGCATGGATCTCGCCTTTCGCGAGTTCGTCGGTGATAACGTTTGCGCCATCGACCTTACGCCGATGCCCGGCATCGACGATCTGCTTCAGCCCACGGAATCGCTTCGCGAAGCACAGCTGCTTGCCGCCGAAGCTTACGGCGCGGATCGCACGTACTTTCTCATAAACGGATCGACCAGCGGCAATCAATGCATGATGATGACCGCGGTCAATCCGGGTGAGAAGATCGCGGTGCCGCGCAATTCGCACAAATCGATGCTGGGCGGCTTGGTGATGAGCGGCGCGCATCCAATCTATATGCAGCCCGAAGTCGACGAGTCGCTGCACATGGACAACTGCGTCACCCCGGAGGTCATCGCGCGCACGCTGAGCGAATTTCCGGACACGAAAGCCGTCTACATCGTCAGCCCGACGTATTATGGTGTGGCCGCGGATATCGAACGCATCGTAAAGATCGCGCACGACGCCGGTAAGATGCTTTTGGTCGACGAAGCGTGGGGGCCCCACTTTCACTTTCATCCCGCCTTGCCCATCTCCGCAACGGCGGCGGGCGCCGACCTTTCAATTAACTCCACGCACAAGATGCTTAGCGCGTTCTCGCAGTGCGCGATGCTGCACCAAATCGGTCCGCGGGTTCCGGTCGACCGGCTGGAAGCCGTGCTCAAAATGTTTCTGTCGACCTCGCCGAATTTGCCGATGGTCGCTTCACTGGACGTGGCGCGCAAGCAGATGGCCGTCGACGGAGCGGCGCTGCTTTCGCAGACGATTGCCTTGGCCGAAGAGACTCGGCGCAAACTCAACGCCATCGAGGGCGTCTATTGTTTCGGCGAGGAAATACAAGGGCGTCCGGGCGTCTTCGATCTCGACCCCACCAAGGTGACAATAACGGTAAAGAACCTGGGCTATACGGGCTATGAAGCTTCGGAGATTTTGCGCCGCCGTTACAACATTCAGGTTGAGCTCGCCGACCTGTTCAACGTCGTCGCGCTCTTCACGATCGGCACGTCTGTTTCGGCCGCGGAACGTTTGGTCGAGGGTGTTCGCTTTCTTGCCAGTGAGGATCGTCCCATCGACATCTTTTCACCGTCAGGGATTTTGGAGCGCCGCCTGAGCAGCGGCACGTATACACTGCCGAAGATTCCGCCGATGCGGATGTTGCCGCGCGAAGCGTTTCTGGCGCGCACGGAATTCGCGGAGTTCAAAAGGAGCGCGGGGCGCATCTGTGCGGAGACCATCTCACCATACCCGCCGGGAATTCCCGTGATAGCGCCCGGTGAGGAAATTACTAGTGAGATTGTCGATTACTTGAAACTGGAGCTCAAGGCTGGTGTTCGCATGCAAGGCCCGTACGACAATGAACTCAAAACGATCCGGGTCGTTGCAGAGTAGCGGGCGCCGGGTGCAGGGCCCTTGCGCGATCATGGGAAAAAGAGATAGAACGCCCGGACTCTAGGATAGACATTTGGAAGCGAGGGTCAGTATTGGCGGTTAAGGCCGAATCTCTAGCTCCTAACTGGGAGCTCACCCAACTCTTAGATATTTTTCCGCTTCCCATCCGGCAATCGCTCGTCCGTCTCCCCAACCTGGACAGCATGATCGAGGTCGTGCTCGATCTGGGACGACCGCCGGAAGCGCGGTTCGAGGACGATTTCGTGTATCTCTCCGAAACGCCGGTAAGCCCTGAGGATATTGCGCACGTTTGTTCGCGGCTTTCTCCGTTCGGAGCGGATAACCGCGCCGGCATCGAGCAGACGCTGCACCGCATCAGCGCCATTCGCAACCGCACTGGTAAAATCGTCGGCCTCACCTGCCGCGTCGGGCGCGCGGTATACGGAACGATCGATATCTTGCTGGATATTTTGCGAAGCGGCAAGTCGATTTGTTTGTTAGGTCCTCCCGGCGTCGGGAAGACCACGATGCTTCGTGAATGCGCGCGCGTCCTCTCGGAGGACCGCAAACGCGTCGTCATCGTGGACACGTCCAACGAGATTGCGGGCGACAGTGATATTCCGCATCCCGGAATCGGTACGGCACGGCGCATGCAAGTCGCGGATCCGGGCTTGCAGCACGCCGTTATGATCGAGGCCGTTGAGAACCACATGCCGCAGGTCGTGGTCATCGACGAAATCGGTACCGAGGCCGAAGCCGGCGCGGCGCGCACGATCGCCGAGCGCGGCGTGGCGCTCATCGGCACAGCGCACGGGCAAACGCTCGAAAATCTGTTGATGAATCCGACGCTTTCCGATTTGGTGGGCGGCATCAGCGCCGTTACGCTCTCCGATGAAGAAGCGCGGCGGCGGGGAACGCGCAAGACCGTCCTCGAACGCAAGGCGCCGCCCACATTCGATGTGGTCGTGGAGATCCACGACCGCGATACAATGGCCATTCACAAAAACGTCGGCGAAGTCGTTGACGCGCTTCTGCGCGGCTACCAGCCGCAGCCCGAGGTGCGTAAACGCACGGCCGGCGGTCAGGTGGCCATCGTTCAAGAAGCCGACACGGAATCAATGCCGCAGCTGGCGGCCTCGTCGGCGTATCACGACGACGAACGCGAGCACGAGGATCGGGACAAGCCGCTTCTGATATTTCCGTACGGCGTATCCCGTAACAAGATCGAGCGAGCGGTTCACAATCTGCGCGTGAACGCGTCAATCGCCCGCAATTGGGACGACGCGGACGTCGTTCTCACGCTCAAAACGCTGGAACGCAAGGAACAACCGAAGCTAAAGCAGATAGCCTCGGAGAATATTCCGATTTATTCCATAAAGACGAACACGACCACGCAAATCCAAGGCTGCCTGAAAGACATCTTCAACTTGCCCTCGATCGACACCGAAGAGATTGCCTTGCGTGAAACCGAGGAGGCCATCTACCAAGTACTCCTCGACAGTAAGGCGGTTGAACTGTCTCCTCAAACCTCGTACGTGCGGCGCATGCAGCACCAACTTGCCGAAAAGTATCGCCTGCAGTCACGGAGCACGGGTTTAGAACCCAACCGGCGCGTTCGCATCTTTAAGACCGAGGCATAGCCGAAGCGATTGTTCGTTTCGTTTGAAGGTATCGAGGCGAGCGGCAAGTCGACGCTGCTCGCCGCCGTTGAGGTCGCCCTTCGCGCGCAAGGGCGTAACACGCTGCGTACCCGTGAGCCGGGCGGAACGCCGGCCGGCGACGCGATGCGCCGAGTATTTCTTGACCCGATGTTCGTGCTGGAACCGATTTCCGAGGTTCTGCTGGTGAACGCCTCGAGAGCGGAGCTCGTGCAGCGCGTCATAACGCCGGCGTTGAGCGCGGGGGTAATCGTTCTTTGCGACCGGTACGTGCATTCTACGCTCGCGTACCAGGGTTACGGGCGCGGTCTTCCGCTGAGCACCGTTCGAATGCTCTGCGAGGCCGCTACCGGTGGGCTCATGCCCAATATTACGCTGCTCGTCGATGTTTCGTTCCAGACCTCGCGCCGCCGCATTGCCGCCCGGGCGCACGTAGAAGACCGCCTGGAGCTGGAATCGAGCGACTTTCACGACCGCGTTCGGCGCGGTTTTCTCCAGATGAGCACCCTTGATTCGCGCATCGTCGTCATCGACGGCGAGCAGAGCGTGGATCGCGTCTTTGAAGCGGCGATGCAAGCGCTCGGGGCGCGATTACCATGAGCGAGCTGCGCTTCGACGTGGTCGGCGCGAGCGGTCCAAAGCAATTTTTTTCGCGTTTAACGAAAGACACGATTGCTCACGGATATGTGTTTACCGGCAACTCCGGCGTGGGAAAGAAGACCTTTGCACGAGCACTGGCCCAGTCGGTATTGTGTGAAGCACCGCATCCCGAGGGCCTGTTGGGATACGATGGAACGTGCGCCTCCTGCAGATTGTTCGGGCGCGAGGACACGCGGCATCCCGATCTACTGGAGAGCAGCGGTGCCCTGCGCATCGGCGAGAGCGATGAGGCGCTCGGATTTCACGAGGCCGAGGCGACGTCACGGGACTTAGTGCGCCAGCTCTCCCTGCAATCATATTCCGGCGGCTTTCGAATTTTTATTTTGGGCGACGTTGATTTTGCATCGCCCGCAGCAGCCAACGCGTTGCTGAAATTCTTCGAAGAACCGCCGGCACAGGTACTGCTTTTGCTCACGACCTCCACACCCGCGCGGTTGCTCTCCACGATTCGATCGCGTTTGGTCGAGATTCATTTTCCCGCACTCACACAGCCGGAAGTTTTCCAAATCTTGCGCGCGCGTAATATTGACGCGGAGCAGGCGGAATTGGGTGCCTCGTTATCGCAAGGATCCGTGCGACGTGCGCTGGAGGTTCTCGATCGCGAAGAGGAGCAGCTGCGGAGCGTTGTCGCCGGCTGGTTCTTTGAAGTCGCGCAAGGCGGCGCACCACCGGAAGACGCGTGGGCTACGCGGGAGACCCTGGATGAAGGGTTGGAGATGGTCAAGACCTTGGCTCGAGATTGGTTAGCGCTCTCCCAGGTCGCGGCCGACGTGCCGGTGCTCGCCCTCGACTATCGGCCGCAGCTCTCCGCGTTACCGAAGATAAGTGCGCAGCACGCCGTCGGTCTGCTCGCAAAGCTTTCGGATGCGCAGCGGTTAGCTCGCACGAACGTAAGTCCGGCGTTGGTCGGGGAGTTTGTGCGAATGGCGGTTACCAGTAGCCTCTGATCGCAAAGTCGGCGTACTGTTTGGCCAAAACGATCGCGATATACCCCAGCGCAATCGCGGCCAGCAGGATCTGCGCGGCAAAGTAGGCGGGCAACGAAAGATATCCCGCGATTGCCTGCAGCGCGTACACCGTCAAGCCGATGTACACGATGACGCTTACCACGGCCAGAACGGCAGTTGCGAGCGGATAACGCCTGGCTGTTCGCAGCGAAACCGAAAATGCGCCACCCGCCGGCACGCCGCCGATCGCCGCCGAGGGAATGGAATACAGAAATGCCCAAACGGCCAGCGCAGTCAAAACATAGGAACCGATTGGACCCACAATGCTGCC
>DASRSF010000245.1:0-4498 GCA_035656615.1 Vulcanimicrobiaceae bacterium
ACAACGGCGTACGCGCCGGGAAACGTGGATCTTTCGGCCGGCGCAGCAGTGGCGGGCGCATGTATTATGGTAGTGGGCTTTTTATGGATGAAGTTGATTTAGCCGCAATACGCCGGACGTACACACGTGGCGAGCTGACCGAGGATACGGTCAGCGAGCTGACCGAGGATACGGTCGCGGCCAATCCGGTGGAGCAGCTGCGTGAATGGTTGAACCAAGCGCACGCGGCGGGAGTGCCGGAGCCCAATGCGATGTGCTTGTGCACCGTTGCACAAAACAAACCCAGTGCGCGTATCGTTTTGTTACGCGGCTTGGACGAGCGCGGCTTAGTGTTTTTCACGAGCTACTTTAGCCGAAAAGGCAAGGAACTCGCCGAAAACCCGAACGCCGCCGCGACGTTTTACTGGCCGCAGCTTGAGCGGCAAGTGCGAATTGAAGGCCGCGTTCATCGCATTCCCGAGGCTGAATCCGATGTGTATTTCAACGGCCGCCCGCGCGGTCACCAAATCGGCGCATGGGCCTCCGAGCAAAGCGAAACGGTGGAGAACCGCGAGATGCTCGATCAGCGAATGCGCGACTATGAAGAGCGCTTCGAAGGGCAGCCGGTGCCGCGCCCACATTCTTGGGGCGGTTACGCGCTCGCTCCCGAGCGCTTCGAGTTCTGGCAGGGACGTCCCAATCGCCTACACGACCGCCTGCAGTTCAGAACCGTGCCGGGCGGGTGGGTGCTCGAACGGCTGCAGCCCTAATGCCGCGGGCCCGTTCGGCACTGTGGACCCTTGGGGCCGCGAGGCTACAATTCGCATAGAACGATGAGTACCTATTTGGTTACGGGCGCGGCCGGCTTCATCGGGTCGGCAATCGTGCGAGCGCTGATCGACCGCGGCCACACCGTTCGCGCGATCGACAACTTCAGTACCGGACACGCGAAGAACCTCGAGGGTTTGTGGAACGACCTGGAGTTCTTCGAGACCGATATGAACGATCTGGAACGTGTGACCGGCTTGTGCCAAGGCGTGGACGTGGTGTTGCACCAAGCGGCGATTCCATCGGTACCCAAGTCCATCGCCGATCCGCTCACGAGTCATCGCGCGAATATCGACGGAACGATGTCCATGTTGATGGCGGCACGCGAAGCGCGCGTCCGCCGGTTCATTTACGCAGCATCGTCGTCCGCGTACGGAAATACGCCCACGCTTCCAAAGCGCGAAGACATGAAACCCAACCCGATTTCACCGTACGCCGTGCAGAAGCTCACGGGCGAACTGTACGCGGCTTGCTTTCACCGCGTGTACGGTATGGAAACCGTCGCGCTGCGGTACTTCAACGTTTTTGGTCCGCGCCAAGATCCTACCAGCCAATACTCGGGCGTGCTCTCCAAATTCATCACGCTCATGCTCCAGGGGCAGGCACCAACGATCTTCGGCAACGGCGAACAAAGCCGCGATTTCACGTACGTCGAAAATGTGGTACAAGCGAATTTGCTGGCATCGGATGCTCCGGCGGCCGCCGTTGCGGGCCGTATGTTTAACGTAGCGACGGGCGTGTGCTTCAGCCTCAATCAAGTGGTCGAGCTTCTCAAACCGATTACCGGTTTCTCCGGTGAACCGCGGTACCAGTCCGAACGCGTGGGCGACGTCAGAGACTCGCTGGCGGATATCTCCGCCGCCGGCGAGGCCTTCGGTTATCGTCCCGTCGTCGCATTCGAGGAAGGTCTGCGCCGTACGGTTGCGTGGTACAACGAACAATCGCCGGCTGCCGCAGCGGGGGCATCCCGCTAAACGGACTTTGGCGCAGCCGCGCCTAACTTCGGGCTTTCAGAATGCCCCAAAGGAATGTTCTGGTCATCGGCTCCGGGCCAATCGTCATCGGCCAAGCCGCTGAGTTTGATTATGCCGGCGTGCAAGCGTGCCGGGCTTTGCGCGAGGAAGGCCACCGGGTTATCCTGGTCAACAGCAATCCCGCCACGATCATGACGGACCCCGAGGTCGCCGACGCGGTCTATTTGGAACCGCTCACGCTTGCTTCGCTGGAAGCGATTATCGAACGCGAACGCCCCGACGCGCTTCTGCCCACGCTGGGCGGACAAACCGGCTTGAATCTTGCCGTCGAGCTGCACGAAGCGGGCGTTCTGAAGAATTTCCACGTCGAGCTGCTGGGCACGCCCGTCGAAACGATCAAACTGGCCGAAGACCGCGAGCGTTTCAAAGCCAAAATGATCGAGATCGGCGAGCCGGTTCCCGAGAGCGCGATCGTTACGCGAATCGATGAAGGCGTGGCGTTCGCCAAGGAGCACGGGTTTCCGCTGGTGGTTCGACCCGCCTATACGCTGGGCGGAACCGGCGGCGGCATCGTCTATGACGCGCGCGAGCTCGCGGAAACGCTCCAGAGCGGTCTTGCAGCCAGCCTCATCCATCAAGTCCTGTTGGAAACCTCGCTTTTGGGCTGGAAAGAAGTCGAGTACGAAGTCCTACGCGACAGCGCAAACAATTGCATCATCGTCTGCAACATGGAAAACATCGACCCGGTCGGCGTTCACACCGGTGATTCAATCGTGGTGGCACCCTCGCAGACGCTCTCGGATCGCGAATACCAGATGCTGCGCACCTCCAGCGTCAACGTCATTCGCGCCTTAAATGTCCAAGGCGGCTGCAACATTCAGTTTGCCTTGCATCCGCAGCGCAGCGAGTACCGGATCATCGAAGTGAACCCGCGTGTATCGCGCAGCTCCGCGCTCGCTAGCAAAGCCACCGGTTACCCAATCGCCAAGATCAGCACACGCATTGCGCTGGGTCAGACGCTGGATGAGATCCCCAATCCCGTGACGGGCGTTACGAAGGCGGCGTACGAGCCGACGCTGGATTACGTGGTCGTCAAGATCCCGCGCTGGCCCTTCGATAAATTTCCGCTGGCCGATACGCGTCTGGGTACGCAAATGAAGTCCACCGGCGAGGCGATGGGAATCGGCCGGACATTTCAATCCGCGCTGATGAAGGCGGTTCGCGGCCTGGATCTCAAGCGTGAGACGCTTACGGGAAGCGGTTTGAACGAATGGAGTGATGCGGAGCTTGAAAACGTCATTGCGCGGCCGAACCACGAGCGGCTGTTCGCCGTAGCCGAAGCGTTGCGCCGCGGGGTGAGTATCGAGCGCATCGCCGAGTTGTCGGCAATCGACCCCTTTTGGCTGCACGAACTTTTACAGCTGGTGCATTTGGAACAACGTTTGCGTTCGGGAGCGCACAATGGTGACGGGCGCCTCGCGCGTGAGTGCGGCTACTCGACCAGCGCGCTGGGATCGCGTAGCGGCCCAGAGTCACCGGCGTTCCGAATGGTCGACACCGCCGCCGCTGAGTTTCCCGCAAAGTCACCGTACTATTACATTACGCATGGTGAGTCGGACGAGATGCGTCCGGCCGGCAAAGACGCCGTGGTGGTCGTGGGAAGCGGTCCGATTCGAATCGGCCAAGGCATCGAATTCGATTATTCCTGCGTGCACGCAGCTTGGGCCTTACGGCAGCAAGGCTGCGCCGCCGTCGTCATCAACAACAATCCGGAAACGGTGTCGACGGACTTCGACATCTCGGACGTGCTGATCTTCGAGCCGCCGGGGGCCGATGAAGTTGAAGCGGCGTACCGGGCAACGCACGCTCGGGGCGTGATGTTGGCGTTCGGCGGTCAAACCGCAATTAATCTTGCAGACGAACTCGCCAAACGCGGCGTTACGATCATCGGCAGCGACCGGCGCAGCCTTGATATGGCGGAAGACCGCGAGAAGTTCGATGCCGCGCTGCACCGCCTCGGCGTTGCGCGGCCGCAGGGAAAAGCTGCGCGGTCCTTTCGTGAGGCTCGCGTCATCGCGCGTGAGCTCGGCTTTCCGGTACTGGTGCGCCCCTCGTACGTGCTTGGCGGGCGCGGCATGGAAGTGGTGTACAACGAAGGTCAGCTGGCCTCGTATGCCGAGTCCGCACCGCCCATCCTGCCCGATGCACCGTTATTGGTGGATAAATATCTGCGCGGGTTGGAAGTTGAAGTCGATGCGGCCTTCGACGGCCACGACATTCTCATTCCCGGCATCTTCGAGCACATCGAGCGCGCCGGTATCCACTCCGGAGATTCAATCAGCGTCTATCCGACGCAAACGATCGGCGCCGATATGGAGCGGCGGATAAGCGAGATCACGTTCGCGATCGCGCAAGAATTAAACATTCGGGGCCTGATCAACATTCAGTTCGTGATTCACGAGGAACAGCTGTACATTATCGAGGCGAATCCGCGCGCAAGCCGTACGGTACCGATTATTCAAAAGGCGACCGGCGTAAACTTGGTCGCGGCCGCTACCCGGATCGCGCTGGGAGAAAGGCTCGCGGACATGGAGTACGGCATCGGACTCATCGCGCGGGCACCGTTCGTGGTCGTGAAAGTTCCGGTGTTTTCGTTCGCAAAGATGCGTGGCGTGGAGACGATTCTGGGTCCGGAAATGAAATCGACCGGCGAGGTG
>DASRSF010000246.1:0-14315 GCA_035656615.1 Vulcanimicrobiaceae bacterium
CGCATCGTGCCGCCATAGACTTCCAAATTCCGCTGATCCGGCATGAAATCGATGATTGGATCTATCGTAGTCTCGTCCACTTCACGCGTCATCGATTCCGGCAAACCACAAACGTTTCGCCCAAATTCGACGCACGCCAGCTGCATGCCGTAGCAAATTCCCAAAAACGGCACGCGGTTCTCGCGTGCATACCTTATGGCGCGAAGCTTTCCGGATATTCCGCGGCCGCCGAAGCCCGGCGCCACCAGAATACCATGAGCGCCACGCAGCAACGAGGTGCCTTCCTTCTCCAGCGACTCGGAGTCGATGCGTTGAATTTCCACGGCGGCCGAATGGTAAACGCCTGCATGATAGAGCGCTTCGTTGATGGAGATGTACGCGTCTTTGAGCTCGACGTATTTACCGACGAGCGCAACGGTCACCCGGCGCTCGGGATGCATAATGCGTTCGACGATATTCGCCCAATCTTCCAGGGCGGGCGCATGCGTGGATAATGCCAGTTTGCGAACGGCCGCATCTGCCAGCCCTTCGGCTTCCAGGTTCAACGGCACTTGATAGATCGTCTGGGCGTCCGCGTTTTGCACGACGGCATTGACCGGCACGTCACAGAACAGCGCGATCTTTTCTTTGAGTTCAACCGGCATGGGCGTTGAGGTTCCGGTGCGGCAGATAATCGCGTCCGGTGTTATGCCGATACCGCGCAGCTCTCGCACGGAGTGTTGCGTCGGTTTGGTTTTGAGCTCGTCGGCCGCGCCGAGATGCGGCATCAGCGTCAAGTGACAAAACATCACGTTTTCATCACCGACGTCGTAACGGATTTGACGGATCGCCTCCAAGAACGGCAGTGATTCAATGTCGCCGACCGTACCTCCGACTTCGACGATGCAAACATTCGCGCGGCTTTCTTCCGCCACGCGTTTAATGTGGGATTTGATTTCATTCGTAATGTGAGGAATGACTTGGACGGTCGCGCCCAGATAATCGCCGCGGCGCTCTTTCTCGATGACCGAACGATAGATCTGTCCGGTCGTCACGTTGTTTCCGTGCGAGAGATGCTCGTCGATGAAGCGCTCGTAGTGGCCGAGATCGAGGTCCGTCTCGGCGCCGTCTTCGGTTACGAAGACTTCCCCGTGCTGGTAGGGGTTCATCGTGCCCGCGTCTACGTTGATGTACGGGTCCAGCTTTTGAATAGAAACGCTGATGCCGCGAGCCTTGAGGAGCCGCCCGAGCGACGCCGCGGTGATGCCTTTCCCGAGCGAGCTTACTACACCGCCGGTAAAGAAAATATACTTCGCCATCTCGGGACGTTGTTGTTCGCTAGACCGTCAAGGCGCTCATCTAAAACTTCGGACGGCTTGTTACGGGGTGACGTAAAGAAACCGTTCGAGTCCGCCATAATCGCGGCGCACCTCCACGGAGGCCGCGGGTAAGGCCGCCGCCGTGAGCGCCCGCAGCCGCGGCATCGTCGCGGGAGCCGCCTCCATGAGGAGTACGCCTGCGCCGCGCAGGCACCACGCGCACTCGCCCAGGAGCCGCGCGTAGACGGCCATGCCGTCGGGACCGCCGTCCAATGCAATCCGCGGCTCGAACGCCGCGGGGTCCGGTTTCTCCGGTAGATCGGCGGTTGGGATATACGGCAAATTGGCGACCACGGCATCAAATGGGCCGGCCGGCTCATCCCCGGCGATATCCGCTTGGCGGAAGCGGCAGCGCTCCGACACCCCAAGGCGCTCGGCATTGCGCCGAGCAATGCTCACCGCGTGCGCGCTCACGTCGGTGCCTTCAACATGAGCCTGCGGCACCTCGGCAGCGATGCTGCACGCAACAGCGCCGCTTCCCGCGCCTATCTCGAGCACACGTACTGCTTGCGCACCGGCGCGCACACGTTCGCGCAGATATTCGATAGCGGCTTCGACCAGGTGTTCGGTCTCAGGTCGCGGGACCAAAACGTTTTCGTTCACCAAGAACATTCGCTTATAAAAGCCCGCCAGCGAAGTAATGTACGCAATCGGTTTGCCTTCACGGCGCTGCGCGATTAGTCGCCTGAAATGCTCGTATTGCGCCGATGTGAGTTGCACTTGGCCGCGCGAGAGGAGCCACGCGCGGTCTACACCGATGATATGCCCGAGCAGCAGCGCGGCGTCCAGCGACGCCGTCGGCGTACATCCCCGCAAGAGCGTTGCGCCCTCCTTGAGTGCCGTTTCGGCCGTGGGCGCCGCGCTATGCAGCGGATTCTCCGGCAAGTAAACGCGCGCGTTCGTCTTTGAGGAGCGCATCCACGATATTGGACAAGTCGCCGTCCATCACGCCGCGGATGTTGCCGAAGTTCTGGTTCACGCGGTGATCGGTGATGCGATCTTGCGGAAAGTTGTACGTGCGTATCTTTTCGGACCGATCGCCCGTACCGACTTGACTGCGCCGCATCGAACCCATCGCCTCCTCGGCCTCCCGGCGTTTGCGGTCGTAGATCATTGCACGTAACATGTCCATCGCTTTGGCACGGTTTTGGATCTGCGAACGTTCCTGCTGGGAAGCGACGACGATCCCGGTCGGCACGTGCGTAATGCGAATCGCCGATTCCGTTTTGTTGACGTACTGTCCGCCGGCACCGCTGGATTTGTAGGTGTCGATCTGCAAGTCGGAAGGGTTAATCTCGACGTCGATCGTTTCGTCGACCTGCGGTAATACGGCGACTGTGGCAGTGCTCGTGTGCACGCGCCCTTGCGACTCCGTTACGGGGACGCGCTGCACGCGGTGAACGCCGGACTCATGCTTGAAGTTACGGTACGGCGCATTCCCCTTAACGGCAAAGACAATTTCTTTGAACCCGCCGGCATCGCTTTCACTTTCCGAGACCACCTCGGTTTTCATACCTTGTGACTCTGCGTACCGCATATACATGCGCGCCAAATCGCCTGCGAAGATCGCCGCCTCGTTGCCGCCGGCACCTGCCCGAATCTCGATGAAAATATCCTTTTCATCATCGGGATCTTTCGGAATCATCAGCAGCTGCAGTTCATCTTCCAGAGCCCGGCGGCGTTCGCGCAGCGTCTGCGCTTCTTCTTCGGCCAGCGCATGCAATTCGGGGTCACTTCGGTCGCCGAGCAGCTGTTCGTTGGTAGCGATCTCGCCCAGGATTTTGCGGTACCTGCGGTAAGCACCGACCGTCTGTTCAATTGCCGCGCGCTCCTTGACGAGCGCGGTATAGCGCGCTTGGTCAAATTCTCCCGGCGGATGCGCTAGCTGCGCTTCGATCTCGTCGAAGCGCTTGTCGATTACGTCCAGCCGTTCGTTAAATGTCGCGTTCATATTCGAGTCCGGAAAAAGCAAAGCGAGCCCACTTCGGCCCGCTTTTGCGAATGGCTGCGCGTTACGCTTCGGCTTTAGCAGCCTCACGCTTGGCTTTGCGAACGGCCGCTTCTTCCTGCTTCTGTTTGGCAATCTCTTCGCGCTGCCGGAATTTGTCGACGCGACCTGCAGTATCCACAAACTTTTGCTGGCCCGTGAACAATGGATGACACGCCGAGCAAATTTCTACGGCGATTTCCGCCATCGTCGAGCCGGTCGTAAAGGTGTTGCCGCACGCGCAGTGCACGCGGGCCTCGGGGTACCACTTGGGATGAATCTTCTCTTTCACAGCCGTTCCATTATAGCAGCGGCGCCAAGGGCGTCACGGGACGACCTGCCCGGTAACGGCTTGGATAAGGTGTCCCGCGTAGGGCACTCCTACGCCCGTGGTCTGGTCGTAGCCGGTCATGGCGTTCTGCCCCGGAATGGGCGTCCCGCAAACTCCGGGCTTTGCGGTTGCCGGACACATGGCGTTCGACCCGTAGAGCACGTCGTAGAACACATCGGCGTACGGCAAATGCGGGCTGAAGGATGCGCTGGGCACCAGTCCGCTGCCATGGTAAATGCTGTACAAGTACGGTGCCGCGTTCCCCAAACGATAGGGGTGTGCCGACGGACCCGTCTGGCAGGCGGGCGTCGCTTTGCACGCTTGCAGCACGAGTGCCCACATGGCCGCCATCTCCGGCGCCGCCACGCTCGTTCCCCCAATGCCGGTAGGGCCGCTCGGCAGGGTCTTTGAACCGGTGAGCCCCGTGTTAACCGTCAGCGTAACGCCGGTATAGGGATCCGCCAGCAGCGCCACGTCGGGCTGCTCGCGCATCGTTGCATTTACCGCCGTATGCTGCCAGCTCGGCGCTGCGAAGATCGTCGATGTTCCGCCGCCCGTTCCCGACCATGAACCCGAACCGACGCCGCTTCCACCGTTCGTGACTCCCCACGCGGTGATGTTGCCGGTCAATTGACCGAATTCGTTGATCGGCGCATTCACGCCGCCGACCGACGTAACGTTGACGTCACCGGACGGCCAGCTTACGCACGGCTGCGCCAGATATCCGTTTGCCCCCAAACATTCCGCCGCACCGCTGTCGCCTGACGAAACGAACACGGCGATCCCCTCCGTTGCTAAAGCGGCGAACTCTTCCGGCTCGAAGCCGACGCCGGCGGAATTGAAGCCGCCGCCAACCTCTTGCGGCTCGCCCAGGCCGTAGCTTATCGAAACGACATCGGCTTTATTATCCGCAATCGCCTGTTCGATTTCCGGATCCGACTCTACCAAACCAATCTGCGGTGCTCCGTAGTTTCCGGACTTTGATCCCGGAGGCGGCGTTGCGCACGAGTTCGGAAAGAAAACATAGCAGTCGTTGGAGTTATATGCCAGGTAGAAATCCACCGTAGCACCCGGCGCCAAAAGGGCCGATTGCTGCACGTCGAGCTGCGCTTCGCCGTCCTCCGGGTTGCACGCCGGCAATGTGCCGGTGCAATCTCCATTGGTTACCGGCGGCGGCGACTGGAAATTTCCGGAAAACGGAAACATCGACGTCGGCGATTGCGAGGGCGCAGGAATGGGCGAAGCACTTGGATTGGGCGACGCGGGCGCTGCGCTCGGAATTCCGCTGATCTGCAGACCCGCGGCTACGCCGCTGGGCGTTACGTCTACTTCGCACACCGTTGCCGCGGTTGCGTTATTGTACAGCGCGCGCACGGCGGCCAGATCCTTGTCGCTTGCGGGGCATAGGGAGCTGCGGCTGATATTGAGCGGTCCCGTTCCGATGATTCCGATGGTAATTCCGGTGCCGTTGAAGCCTCTGGAATACGCCCCCGAATAATCAAAGGCATTGCGCACTTGTTGCGGCGAGTACGCCAAAGTACTGCCGACATTAGCGCGCGGCGGCAACACCAGATAGCTGTGCTCCTGATGAAGCGCAACCAGATTGGTAACGGCAACCAACGGTACCGTTGCGCTCACGCGCGGCGTGCCGATCGGCGCCACAAAGGTCAAACCATTTTTCTGGTACAGTCCGAACTTCGTCCCGAACGCGTGCTCCATCGCGGCCTGCGTTCCCGAGACCGAAAGCGCCAGATGCTGCGGCCATCCCGCAACCGAAAGTCCCTGCGAAACAAAGTACGCCGCGGCTTTTTGATAGTCGTTGTGCGAGGCGCCGAAGCGCTGTCCGATTTCCTGGGGCGTTAAGAAATGCCGGTATACCGGCGATGACGGATCGCTCACCTGCTGCGCATACTGAATCAAGCCTGCCGCGTTTTGCTGGCGAACCAGAGCATACACTTGGAGATGCTGCACGGTTGCCGGCCCTACGTAAACGGCGTCGCGAAGCTGCGCTTGTCCCCATTCAAATGCTGCCGGTGAACTATTGCCGGGCGTCGAGCCGCCCGCGGGCGCGGGCGTGACGCCTGCGTGTCCGCCGCATGCCGCGGTTACCACGATTGCTACTCCAGCTGCCAAAGCCGCTAATTGCCGTTTCATTTCGTGGCTCCCATATGTGCGATATGCAGTGCGTAAGAATGAAGTTCACGTAGGCGCTGGGCATGTTGAACGGCGCGTGTGTGGGCAATTGCGGCGAGCGCCTGAGCGACCGCTTGCGGCGTTACGGCACGTACGCTTTGCGTACGCAGTGCGGGATACGGCGAGGTCGGCGAAGTCATTCCGAGATACTCGACCAGATGGTCCATGGAGTTCGGCTGGCCATTTTGGGATTGATAATCGATCTTGGTTGTGTCGTTCTGATAGTCGTAGTACGAATTCAGCGTGTCGTCGATCTTCACACAGGCCGCGCCGAAACCGTCGACGACGTATGAGGTCGTGATTCGCGTTTCTTTGTATCCGAGCACCGGATCGAGAACCTGATACGTTTCGACGACTTGATGATCGCCCGCTGCGCTTATTGCGCCGGCCGTCGGGCAGTTCGCATCGAATGACTGTGGACCATTATCTACGAAAGCGTCCGTGATGTACGACGATGGTACGGTAAACCAGGACGGAAATGTACGCGTCTTGCTGGTCGTTCCGGTCGTAATCGTTACGGTGATATTGCCGGACTTGGGCGGTGCGTATGTAAACGTAGCGGCCCCGAGCGCGTACGAGCCGCCGCCGTCCAGCGGTTTGCCGCTCGCGAGCCCGTCCACCGAGATGGTTGCCGGTGATGCACCGGGGAAATTTTCCGTGTCGGTGTAGGAGCCGTCGTTCTTAACGGTTCGGCTAATTGAAGTACCATCGGCCAGATGTTCAGAAATCGAGGCAGCCGGCTGATTGCTCCATGTCGCGCCGCTGTTCGCAGGTAATACATCCAGCGTCTGCGGCGCGGCATACGCCGTTGTGATCGTATTGCCGATCGCATCGGAGGATGAGGTTGTATACAGCAGCAGCGCGGTGGAGCTGCTGACCAGTGTTTGACGCGTCGTTATCGTCGTCGTCTGCTTCGAGTATGCATCGGACTCAACGCTCGTCGAATCCGTTGCGCCCGCGGGAGGAGCGGTGCTCGCCTCGCTGACGTTTACGCGTACGGTCGCATCGTTTGTCGCCGTGGGCTGCGGGCACGGCGCGCTTTGCGCAAACGTATCGCTCAGCGTACCGCTATACGAAAACGCATCACCTGCTGCGGTCGGATAAACGACCATCGGCCTGCGCATGACGCTCGACGGAGTCGAACCAACGCATCCGTACGGATCCAGCGTCGGAGCCGGCGTCGGAGTAGCCGTGTGCCCGGGTGTCGGAGTGGGTACGGGTGGTGTGCTTCCGCCACCACCGCCGCCGCCGCCGCATGCGGCAAGAGCAGCGGCGATAAGGACAGCCGTAGCCATGATAAAAGAACGGCTTCTCAAACAGGTACTCCTTGACGCGGGCAAACGAGAACTTGGGGCCTTCGTAATGATCTACGCAAACTCATGCAACAAACGTTGCAGCGCCTGCGTTAAGCGTTCATGAAGTTCATCGCTGCAGTTGCGGCTGTCATGTTGATAACATGTATATCGGCCGCGGTCGCGTGGGCCTCGGACGGCTTGGCAAGAGACGGCGCGATCATTCGAAATACGGGTTCAACGAACGTCCCCGGCTACGTCATCAAGCTTTGGTCCGATGGAACCGCGCAGGTGTTTTCAGCAATGCGCGGTGGTCAACCGATTGGCCCGGCGCAATCGGGGCGCGTGTCCCTTGCGCTCGCGCAAACGTTTTTCTCCAACCTCAAGGCGGCCAAGAGCAGCGGTCAGGTCGCCGGTCAAAGCTGCATGAAGAGCACGTCATTCGGCTCAGCGACCGTCGTGCAGTATCACGGTTGGAGCTCTGCGGATCTGGAGTGCCCCGGCGACGGCTTCGTCGTTTCGCTGGGCAGTCAGGCGCACGAAATTGCCGCTGCCCTCGGCGTCCCGCGAACCAGCACCCGCCGCTCCTTGCTTCCGAATGAACCACGCCGCGTGCCGGCAATTACACCCAGTCAAGCAAGCCCCACGCCGGAATAAGGTCCCTGGACGCCGTAGAGAACGCCAAGGAGAATCGCATCCATTGAAGCCAATTACTTTTCTTGTCATGGCGTCTACCTTGGCCGCAGCCGCGCCCGCGCTCGCGCAAACGGTAACGCCGCCGCCTGCCCCGGCGCCGATGCCGACGGGTTCGACATCCACGATACAAGCTACGATTCCATCAAAGACCAAGGCGACGCCCGCGCCGCCAAAGGATCCCGACGCGAACCGGATCGGCCTCTCCGGCGTTTGGGAAATCGCGATTCAGCAAAGCAGCGGCGTTCAATATACGCATTTCAAGCTTACGCAAACGGGCACCGCACTAACCGGACAATATCTGGACGCAAGCGGTAAGAAGTATCCGCTCGCGGGTTCCGTCGATGGAAAAAACGTTCGTGTGGTCGTCACGATGCCTGACGGATCGGCGCTGGTCTTCGAGGGCGCGCAAGACGGCGCAACGGATATGCTCGGTACGCTCAACACCGTCAAGAACGTCGTCGGCTTTACCGCTTCGTACCGGCCGAAGTACAAGTGGATAGATAATTTGACTCCCGGCACCGGCGGAGTCGGCGGCTCCGGCTCCGGATACCCCGGCGGAGTTCCGTAAGCGCCGTACGTTACATAAAAAGCGCCCGCGTTACGCGGGCGCTTTTTTCATCTCTTCCAATCGTTTTTCGACGTATGGCTGTAATCCGCCGGCCTCGATCAGCGATTGCATGAACGGTGGAAATGCGGCTGCTTGATAGGTTTTGCCGCTCGTCAGATTGCGGATTGTTCCACCGGCAGGATCAATCTCAACCTGGTCGCCGTCCTGAATGCCGTCAACGGCTTCGGCGGACTCGAAAATCGGTAAACCGATGTTCAAGGCGTTGCGGTAGAAAATGCGCGCGAAACTCTTGGCGATCACCGCAGCCGTTCCTGAACCCTTGATTGCAATGGGCGCTACTTCCCGGCTCGAACCGCAGCCAAAATTTGTATCGGCGACGATAACGTCGCCGCCTTTCATCTTGGACGTGTACTCCGGATCGAGGCCTTCCAGCGCGTGTTTGCCGAGTTCAACCGGATCCACCAAGTTGCAATATTTTCCCGGGATAATGACGTCGGTGTCGACGTTCTTGCCGTACTTGTGCGCTGTACCGCGCATCGATTCTTCCATGCTTTCCTCTTATGACGCCATCGCCGGAGCAAGTGTACGCGGATCGGTAATGCGTCCCGTTAATGCGGACGCCGCACACGTGGCCGGCGATGCCAAATATACTTCTGCCTTCGGCGATCCCATGCGGCCGACGTAATTGCGGTTCGTGGTTGAAATGCAGCGCTCGCCGTCACCGAGCGTGCCCATGTGACCTCCAAAACACGCACCGCAACCGGGAGTATTGACAACGCAGCCCGCAGCGGCGAGCGTTTTTAGAATGCCCTCGTCGGCGGCCTGCATCCATACTTTTTGCGAGCCGGGGTTTACGATTACCCGCAGCGTGGGAGCGATCTGTTTGCCGTCCAATATCTTGGCGACGACCCGAAGATCGTCGATGTATCCGTTGGTGCACGACCCGATGAAGACCTGATCCACCGGGACCGTTTCGTTCGTGACCTCGGAAATCGGATGAACGTTATCAGGAGTATGTGGACAGGCAACTTGCGGTTCAAGCTCGTCGACGTCGATTTCGATAACGCGCTCGTACTGCGCATCGGGGTCGGCCGATTCAATGGTGAACGACCGATCGGTCCGCTCTCTTACGTACGCGATCGTCTTTGCATCCGCATGAAAGATCCCGTTTTTCGCGCCGGCCTCGATCGCCATGTTTGCCATCGTAATCCGGCCGGTAATCGACAGTTCGTTGACCGTCGTTCCATGATACTCGATCGCCCGGTAGGTGGCGCCGTCGATCCCCAGCGTACCGACGGTTCGCAGCATGAGGTCCTTGGCAAACACCATGTCGCCCAGCCGGCCGTTATAAATGATTTTGATTGTTGCCGGAACCTTCAACCAGACTTCACCCAAAACGAACGCTGCGGCAATGTCCGTTGAGCCCATGCCCGTCGCAAAAGCGCCGAACGCACCGTAGGTGCACGTGTGTGAGTCGCCGCCGACGATCAGTTCGCCCGGCGCAACCAAACCCTCTTCGGGAAGGACGACATGTTCGATTCCGCCACGGCCCACATCGAAGAAGTGTTTGATCTGTTGCTCTTGCGCAAAATCTTTCATCAATTTGGCGATCTTCGCCGACTGCGCGTCTTTTGCCGGCACGAAATGATCTTCGACCAGCGCGATCCGTTCGTTGTCGAAGACGCGGTCGGCGCCTTTAATGTTTCGCATCACGCCGATAGCCACCGCGGCGGACAACTCATTGGCAAGTACTAAATCAACCTTGGCGTTAATGATCTGGCCCGGCTCGACCGAGGTCTGCCCCGCATGGCGCGCGAGGATCTTCTCAGTCAGGGTCATCCCTGTCGTTCTCATGAAAACGTGTTACGGCGCAGGGTGCCGTATCTCTTTTCAAGGAAGAACGCGCGTCATGCAGGATCGCCCATTCGGATTTTCCACGCGCGCTATCCATGCCGGCTCTCCGCCCGACCCGGTCACCGGCTCCCGCGTGACGCCGATCTATCAGACGGCAGCTTTTGTCTTTGGTTCGACCGAGCAGGCGGCCGAGCTGTTCCAGCTGCGCAGCTACGGGCACATCTACAGCCGCATCAGTAACCCGACGGTCGCGGCGTTTGAAGAACGTATGGCGAGCCTGGAAGGGGGTTTGGGCGCCGTGGCCTTCTCGAGCGGCCTGGCGGCACAGCTCGCCGTCGTTCTGACGCTTGCCCAAAGCGGCGACCATATCGTCAGCTCGCAGAACGTATATGGTGGAACCATCACGCAGTTCAGCATCACGCTGCGCCGCATGGGCATCGAAACCACGTTCGTGCCGCTCGACGAGTACGCTGCGATTCGAACCGCCATCCGGCCGAATACGAAGATGCTGTTCGCGGAGACCCTCGGCAATCCGTCGGGCACTCTGGCCGGCGTGGACCGCTTGGCAAGCATTGCGCATGATGCGGGCATTCCGCTGATTGTCGACAACACGTTTGCCTCACCCGCGCTGTTCCGGCCGATGGAGCACGGCGCCGACGTCGTCGTGCATTCAGCAACCAAGTTTATCTCCGGACACGGCGCCGTGATCGGCGGCGTGCTCGTGGAGTCCGGCAGATTTCCGTGGGAGAATGGGCGCTTTCCGTTGTTGTCCGAGCCCAGCCCAGGTTACCACAATAAAGTTTTCACCGAAACGTTCGGCGAGTACGCGTTCCTTATGCGGGCGCGCGCGGAAGTGTTGCGCGACGTGGGCTCGCAAATGTCGCCCCTGGATGCCTGGCTCTTGCTGCTCGGGCTTGAGACCCTGCCGATTCGAATGAAGGCGCACGTCGAAAACGCCCGCGCCATCGTAACGTTTCTGAAGTCGCGCTCCGAAGTGGAGTGGGTGCAAGAGCCTGCTATGGGCTCGATCTTCACCTTTGGCATTCGCGGCGGGCGTGAGGCTGGCCGTCGCTTCATCGACGCGTTGGAGTTGTGGAGCCATCTGGCAAACGTCGGAGATGCGAAAAGCCTGGTAATTCATCCCGCCTCGACGACTCACTCACAGTTGAATGACGAAGAGATGCAAAAGGCCGGCGTTGCGCCCGAAAGTATTCGGCTCTCCGTGGGATTGGAAGACGTGGAGGATCTGACTTGGGATCTCGATCGCGCATTGCGATCGGCGGTACCGCAGCCGGTGGAACAACCGGCATGATTATCGACACCGTCTCCGGCCGCAGAGCGCTGCTGCAGCGCTCGAGGTCGATCGCCGTCGTGGGCGCTTCCTCGAATCCGCTCCGGCCGAGCTATACGGTTTTTAGTTATCTGCGCACGCGCACGCCGTACGAAGTCACGCCAATCAACCCCACGCTGACTGAGATCGACGGCCGCCGCGCTTATCCGTCGCTCAAGGCCTATGCGCAGGAGCACGGCGCCCCGGATATCGTGGATGTGTTTCGCAAGCCCAGTGAAGCGCCGGCCGTTGCGCGCGAAGCTATCGAGGTTGGTGCAAAAGCGATTTGGTTTCAGTACGGCGTCGTCAATCAAGAGGCGATCGAACTGGCGGACCGCGCCGGACTTGAGGTCGTCGTAGACCGTTGTTTGAAAGTGGAATCCGCGCGTTTCAACGGCGGGCTTTCGACCAGCGGTTTGAATAGCGGGCTTATCACCAGTCGCCGTGGCTGATTACCGGAGCCAGGCGGACGCGCTGGACGCCGAGATTTTGCGTGCAATCGCACATTGGTCGAACACGTCGTCGAGGGACTTGGATTTTAATACACCGGCGTTACGTATCTTCGAACACCAACTGCGCTACAACGAACCCTATGCCCGGTATTGTGCGTGGCTCGGCATAACGCCCGACGCGCTGCCTTCGCGCTGGGAAAATATTCCGCCGGTTCCCGCAGCGGCATTCAAAGAGGCTGCCCTGTGCACGTTTGATCCGCAGCGTGCCGAATTAACGTTTGAAACGAGCGGCACGACCGCGGGCAGCGGAGGCGTTCACTACATGGAACGCGCGGCGGTGTATGATGCCGCGTTGCTCGCGGGCTTTCGCAACGCCATGCTGCGCGACAACGCGGTGCTGCGCTATCTGCAGTTGGTTCCCAATCCGGTGGAGCGTCCGCGTTCGTCCCTGGGCTACATGATGGCGCGCGTCGCGCAAGCGTTCGGCGATGGGCACGAACGCTGGTATATTCAAGCCGATGAACTGAACGTGGAGGCATTTCTGGCCGACGTACGCGGCTGTATCGCCGAAGGTATCGCGGTCTGTTTAGCCGGCACGGCGTTTGGGTTCGTGCAACTCGTTGACGCGCTTGCGCAACGCGGCCTGGTGCATCTTCCGCTACCGGCGGGTTCACGAATTATGGAAACCGGTGGGTTCAAAGGGCGCACCCGTGTCGTAGGTCGGGGTGAGCTGTACCGGTCGCTTGCGGACCAGTTTGGAGTCGCGCAACAGTGTATCGTGGCGGAGTACGGCATGACGGAGCTCACGAGCCAATACTATGACGCGACGTTTGGCGAGGTGCGCATTAAACGTTCGCCGCCTTGGCTTCGCTCGCGCGTGGTCAACGCTACCGGTGAAACGGTTGCCCCCGGAATCGTCGGCGCGCTGGTGCACGTGGACCTGGCGAACCGTTCGTCGTGCATCGCGGTTCAAACCGAAGATCTGGGAATCGCCGCCGACGACGGCATTATCTTACTCGGACGCGAACAGGGTGCCCAGCTGCGCGGCTGTTCGCTGGACGCCGAAGAGCTGCGCGCGCTCGCGCGGGCGTGACGCACCTTCAAGCAGTTCCCGCTCGCAAGATCGTGCGCGCGATTGCGAGCGCAGCCCAGCGGTGGAGCGATGCCGATTTTCCACCGCGCGTACGGTTAAACGACTCCATCGCGGAGCGCACCGGATATGCATTGCCGGTGGTTGAGTACGCGTTGGACCGATTGTTCATGCAAATCAGCGAGCGGGCGCTTCTTGCCGTTATTGACAACGAACTTGGCTCGGTAGATGCACTTGATGGATTCGCGGCGCGAGCCGGCAGGCCGGCAGCATATGCTGCGCCTGCCGGCTCGGTTTGCGTCATTTCCAGTCGCACCACCATCGGTGTCGCCATCGTGCCCGCGATTTTTGCGCTATGCGCCAAATGCGACGTGCTCGTAAAGGACCGCGAAGATGCGCTCGTCCAAGCCTTCTTTGCGACGTTATCCGAGGAACTCGACGAGTTTGGGTGTTCCGTCCGCGCATCGGCATGGCATGGTGAGAACGACGGCGGCCCAGCAATGGAGGATTTTGACGTTGTCGTTGCCTTTGGAAGGAACGACACGCTGCAGCACATCGCCCGTCGCGTTGGCATGGATGCGCGTTTCATCGGCTATGGTTCGCGCGCCAGTGCAGGCTACATCGGCCGTGAAGCGTTGCGGGATGAGGCCGCAGTCAAGCCAATCGCCGCAGGTGCGGCGCGTGACGTCGTGCTGTACGAAAGCGAGGGCTGCCTTTCGCTTCACGTGCTGTTTATTGAAAACGGTGCAGCCGTGACGCCCGAACGGTTTTGCGAAATGCTTGCATCCGCATTGGAGCAGGCCGGAGTAGAGTTTCCACTTGGGCGAATCGATCCAACAGTGACAGCGCGCGTAGCCGCGCATCGCAGCCTGGCCGCTTTTCGCGCCGCCTCAGGATCGGGCGCGGTGTATGGCGATGCGCACGCAAATTACCTTGTAACGCTGAATCCACCAGCTAACGAGCCGCCTTCATTCCTACCACGCACGCTCCGAGTGCTGCCCGTTGCAGGACCCACCGACGCGCAGGCATACCTACGCCGCCATCATCTTCCGCTCGAAGGCTTCGCGCTTACAAACGAACGCGCGGACATTGTACAAATGGCAATCTCCGCCGGCGCCGTTCGCCTAGCACCCTTCGGCGAGCTCCAAAACCCACCCATCACCG
>DASRSF010000247.1:0-2371 GCA_035656615.1 Vulcanimicrobiaceae bacterium
GATCCATCTCGCCCCAACCCACATTTCCAACGCAATGGTCGATAAATTGCAAGCCGGGCTTTTGAACGGAGGGGAACGACTTGCGCCGCGCCTGGAATCCGGGCATGAACACGCCACTGTATTCGTCGCGTTGGATGAAGCTGTGCACGGTGTCACCGTAGGTCGAAATCGTCGCTTTGACGATGCGACCATGCGGGTCCGTGTACTCCGTCGGAGCTAACACCGCTTGCGCGCCGCCTGCCAGCGCCGCTTGGAATGCGGCGCGGGCATCTTGCACCAAAATGGCGATATCTTTGACGCCGTCACCGTGACGTGCGACGTGTTCGGTGATTGGGGAGTCGGGGCGCAGCGCCGCCGTGATGACGAAGCGTAGATTATTCTGTACCAGGACATATGACACGCGATCTTTGACCCCGGTCTCCGGACCGGCATACGCTACCTGATCGAAGCCGAACGCCGTGCAATAGTAGTGCGCCGCCTGCTGAGCGTTGCCGACATAAAACTCAATGTAGTCCCAATCGATCTTCGCCAGGGGATTGGCTTTGGCCGAGGTCATCGTGGTCATACATGGGGGCTTGGCGAGCCGGGGGAATCCGCCCTGTCGGCCCCGCAAGAGTACGCATGCAAACCGGTTCAACGGGCTGTACAGCCATGCGCACCCTGCTGAACGAGCTGGTCGACTATGCGGGACTATTTCCTCCGGCGCGCCTTGCAATGGCGGATGCGGTGCCGGAGTACATCGGCGCGCGTACGGGTGCGTACGCTTGGATGTTGGGACGATTCATTGTGCCGTTCTCTCGCGCCGGCGAACTTGTCGAACGTTCGCCGCAAGGCAGCAGCCTCGAATTGAGCGTTATCCTCGACGGCGGTGTAGCCGACCTTGCCCAGGTCCCGCATAGCATCGGGCCTCACCGGGTCAAAGCAGTCGAGGTCGTACTCCAACCCGAAGAAGTTGAGCAATTTGCGCGCACGCGCGCGCGCAGCGCGGTGGCGGAAATTCCCGCCTACATTGAATTTCAACGGAACGGATCATGGAGCGACCGGGTCGTTGCCATGATGCATTCCGTAAAAGCTGTTCAGGCGGGGGCAAAAGTGCGATGCGGCGGCGTAAATGCGGGCGCTTTTCCCAGCTGTGAGGAATTGGCGCTCTTCATTGAGGCCGCTTGCCGGGAAGACGTACCGTTTAAAGCGACGGCGGGACTGCACCATCCGTTCCCACACACCGATCCGGCGAGTGGAGTAAGGATGCACGGCTTTATGAACCTGCTTACATGCACCGCCCTGGCGCGGGCCGCGGCGCCGCGCGCACAGCTTATCGCGGCTCTGAAATGCGCCGACGTTTCGGCATTCGGTTTCGATGACCAGAGCGTCACCTTCCAGGGCGAAACAATGGATGTGCAGGCAATTGCAGCGATGCGGCAACGTTCGTTCGTCTCGTACGGCAGCTGCAGTTTTGAAGAGCCGGTCGACGATTTGCGCGCGCTCGGAATACTATGACGGAATCGCACGCAGCTTCGTCATGGGTAAGCGTAGCGCCCGATTCAGAATTTCCACTTGAACACCTACCGTACGGTGTATTCTTGCACGGCGGCAAACAGCGGATAGGGATCGCGATCGGCCAGTATGTTTTCGATGTCTATGCGGCCGCGGAAGCAGGCGCGTTCGGGGATGAGCTGCCGCGCGACATTCTGCAAGCAGCTTCGCTCAATCCGCTTTTGGCCGCCGGCAGGCCGGCATGGTCGCAGCTGCGTGCGCGCATGACGGCGTTACTGCGCGAAGGGACCGACCTGCTCGAGGGAATCAATCGCGACAGCTTGCTGCTGCGCCGCGACGACGTGCACATGGTGCTTCCGATGCACATCGGTGATTACGTTGATTTTTATTCCTCATTGGAGCACGCGACGAACTTGGGCAAACTTTTTCGCCCCGATGCCGAGCCGCTTTTGCCGAATTGGCGCTGGCTTCCGATCGGCTATCACGGCCGTTCCAGCACCATTGTAGTAGACGGCTCACCGGTGGTGCGGCCGAGCGGTCAGCGTAAACCGCCGGACGCTTCCATCCCGGTCTTCGGTGCGACGCGGATGCTCGATATCGAGCTTGAAGTGGGATTCATTACCGGCCCGGGAAACCGCATGGGCTCGCGCATTCCAATAGACGAAGCGCGCGATCACATCTTTGGACTCGTGCTGGTGAACGATTGGAGTGCGCGCGACATCCAGGCATGGGAATACCAGCCGCTGGGCCCGTTCTTGGGCAAGTCGTTTGCAACGTCGATTTCGCCCTGGATTGTCACGCTGGACGCACTGGAACCATATCGCGTAGCCGGACCGGTACAAGATCCGGCCCCGCTGCCGTATTTGCGAACCATGCA
>DASRSF010000248.1:0-25514 GCA_035656615.1 Vulcanimicrobiaceae bacterium
GAAACCTTGGAGATGCCGCCCGCTTCAAGCAATTAAACGAACGAACGGAAAGGTTGAGCGTTTCAACCGGGATGTCCCACTCGCTGGCAGGCGCCTGCGGCAACGGCTTTTCTTCATTCGTGAAGTTTACGAACAAATCAAGCTGGTCTTGCATGATCTGCGCGGCCGTGGAAAGCGCCTCGTCGGGCGTAACGGAGCCGTTCGTCTCGATCTCGATCGTCAAGCGATCGAAGTCCACGTTCTGCCCGACACGCGTATCGTCAACCGAAAAGTTGACTTTGCGAATGGGCGAGAATATGGAATCCAAAGGAATAAGCCCGATCATGTGCTCGACATTCCGCTGGCGATCCGCCGTGACGTAGCCTCTGCCTGTTTCCACGCCAATTTCCATCGTCAATTTGGCATTTCTGGCCGAGAGCGTGGCAATGTGGTAATTGGGATCCAGGATCTCGACATCCGCATCCGGCGCGATGTCGGCTGCGGTAACTTCGCGCTCGCCTCCGGCGGTGAGGGTTAGCACCTTCGGCTCATCGGTGTTCAATTTTACCGGTAAACCCTTGAGGTTGAGCATGAGCGCGATGGTATCTTCGACGATACCGGGTATGGTGGAGAACTCATGCAAGACGCCGTCGATCTTCATATACGTGACGGCTGCACCGGGAATCGAGCTGAGCAGAATCCGCCGTAACGCGTTGCCCAGCGTGATCCCGAAGCCGCGTTCCAACGGCTCAATGATGAATTTCGCGTAGTTATCCCGGCGCTCGCGTACTTCAATTGCGGCACCTTGGGGTGTATCCAGAACGGTCATATTGTCTTCTTTGGTCCTTTTTTGCCGTTTACGTTATCCGCTGTGCCATCACAACGATCGGACGCCTAACGGCGGAGTACTGTGGTTTTCGGTTTAGCGAGAGTAGTATTCGACGATGAGTTGCTCGTCCACCGGCGTATCGATCAGCTCGCGTGAAGGCAGGGCAGCCACGCGCGCCGTTTGTTCGGCTTCACTGTATTCCAGCCACTCGGGCGCACGGCGATTGCGCGCAACCTCGAAGTTCGCTTCAAACACCGCAGACTTTTTGCTTCGCTCGCCGATCGTAATCACGTCACCCGTTTTCACGATAAACGAGGGAATGTTGACGGTGCGGCCGTTCACTTTGAAATGCCGGTGCGTCACCAGTTGGCGCGCCTGCGCGCGGCTATTGGCAAGGTTGAGACGGTAAACGACGTTGTCGAGGCGCCGTTCCAGCAACTGCAGGAAAGTTCGGCCCGTCTGTCCCGGCACACGCGCCGCTTCCCGGAAATAATTTTCGAACTGCGTTTCGTTGACGCCATAATAGCGGCGCATCTTTTGCTTTTCGCGCAGCTGACGGCCGTACTCGGAAACTTTTTGACGCTGCTTGCCTTGCGTCTTCTGACCGGGGGCAGTGCCGCGGCGCTCCACGGCGCACTTTTTGCTTAGGCACCGGTCGCCTTTGAGAAACAATTTAATTTTTTCGCCCGTCTTGCTCGCGGCGGTTTCACGCCGGCACAGACGGCACACGGGTCCAATATATCGCGACATACTCTCTCTTCTTAGACGCGGCGGCGCTTGGGCGGCCGGCAGCCGTTATGTGGAATGGGCGTAACGTCCTTAATCAGGGTGATCTCCAGCCCCGCCGCCTGCAGCGAGCGAATTGCCGCCTCGCGTCCGGCGCCCGGTCCTTTGACCAGCACTTCGGTCGACTTCATGCCGTGTTCCATCGCTTTACGGGCCACCGTTTCGGCGGCCATTTGCGCGGCGAACGGCGTGGATTTTTTCGAACCTTTGAAACCCAGATTACCGGCCGAAGCCCATGCGATCACGTTGCCGAGGTTGTCGGACATCGTAACAATCGTGTTGTTGAAGGACGCGTGTATGTGCGCCACGCCGGATTGAACGTTCTTAAACTCGCGCTTCTTGCGCGTTTTGGTCTGTTTTTTCGCTGCCAAAATTGCCTCGAAGTTTATCCTGTCCGCTCAACGAGAGCGGTGTCGTCGCCTTGACCGGGAGGCTCGTCCGAGCGGCCCTCGATCTGTTACGCGTCTCCGCGGCGAGCGGAGGCGGCCCCGCCGGCGCGGCTAAAGCACCTGCGAAGAGCGCCGAAAGAGAGACGGCGCAAGGGCTTATTCTACTAGAGCGTTACGCCCGGGTCAAGCAACAATGGGCAGCGTAGTAGTGCTTATGCCGGGCGCCGACCCCAAAGCGCCGCTGCGGTTCCTCTGGCAGAGCCTTCGCGCGCTTCTACCAACTCTGCTTTTCGACGTCGCCGGCACGATGGCCGTCTACTACTTGCTCCTGCCGCACTTCGCCAGAGCGAGCGTCTGGCCGCTTCTGGGTGCCTCGCTGGTTCCCGCAGCTTCGAATATCGCGACCTTCGCGCGCCGCCGCAGCATCGATATCGTCGGTTTGTTCATCCTGGTTGGGTTGATCGCGGGCCTTGCCGGCGCGCTTTGGGGCGGCTCGCAGCGAATTCTTCTTCTGCGCGGATCATTCATCACGGGAGTGCTCGGCCTTGTGCTGCTCCTTTCTTCTTTTGTTATGCGCAAGCCGATCGGATACTACGTGATCCGGGAGTTCCTGACCGCGAACGAAGCCTTGCCGCAAGAACATTTCGACGTGCTCTGGCGTGCCAAGTTTTTTCGGCATGGCGTGCGCGTGGTCACGATGGCTTGGGGCGCGCTGCTGCTTGGGGAATTCGTCTTGCGCGCATTCATGGCGCTTCGAATGAACGTCGCCTTCGTACTCGCCGCCTCGCCGGTGATGTTCACCATTCTGATGCTCTTGGCGGGCGCTGCCACCGCCATTTGGCTTGGCGCTGCGATCGCGCGAGCCTTGCGATCGTAGGGGCGCATATGAAAAAGCCCCGCTGGAAGCGAGGCTTTCTCGTGAACTAGGGACCGTTGTTTAGAAGTGGATACCTAAACCAACGTACGGACCGTTGTGCGTAAAGTTCACCGGTGCATTCAGCTTGTTGGAGCCTTGATCGCCCAACCAGCCGAAGTCCAGGAACACGCCCGTCGGCGTTCCGAAGTTGATCGTTCCACCGATCTGATACCGGAAAATCCGGTATTCCAGATCGAACGGACCGGTCGGGCAAACGTCGGTTTCGCACGTTCCCTTGATGTTCGGGTAGTAATACGCGCTACCGTACACCGAGAACGGTTTGTCGAGATCCGGCAGTTTCTCCAGGCCGAATCCTACGCCGTTCTGTTTGGGATAACCGTAGTTCGTGTTACGGAACAAGTAACCAACGCCGATGTAGATGCGCGGTTCTGCAATTCGCAGGCCCAAACGTGCATCGACATCGCTATCCTTCGCGGTGAACGCCGGGACGAAGCTTGAGCCCCCGCCGCCGATCGTCGTTACGAAGCACTGCGGATCCACGCCGGCCGGGGTTGCGGCGAGCGCCGTAGCCGTGGTGCAGTTGTGCGGATACTGGTACTGCCGGAAGTCGCCTTCGACCATCCACGGTAGACCGATGAGGTTGAACTCAAGGGCGCCGCGGATCGCGTACGAGCTCTTGCCGGTGTTGCCGGGGCTAAACTCGTTGTAGACTTTCGGGCTGATGATGTAGTCACCGGCGATGAAGTGATCTTGGTACGGCGCCGGAGCTGCGGTAGGTGCCGTCGTGGGCGGTGCTACTACCGGTGCGGGTGTGCTCGGGGGCGGCGGCGGTGTCGGCGGCACGTAACGTACCACGACGACGCGGCGGTCCGGAACCCACTGCACGTACGCGCCCATTCCCTCGGAAATGACGCGTACCGGAACCAGAATCTGGCCTTGGTACATCATGGGCGGGACGTCCAACGGACGAGTCTCGCCATTGATCGTTACTTCGGGCCGGCCTAGGGTAACGCGTACGTCCGAACCGGGTTTGGTGACGTCCACCGTGCGCGAACCGGGATCGTACGAAACAGTCGCACCCATTTGCTCGAACATCGAGCGCAGCGGCACGAGGATTGTTCCGCCACGCACCAATGCGGCAAGAACACGCCCTTGCTTAAGGACGTCGGGTTTGGAATAAACGTGGTGGTCGTTAAAGAGAATCGGGATCGTTCCTGACGGCGGCGATCCGAATTGCATCGGCGGTGCGTTCGTCGTCGTCATTGGGGTGGTGGTCGTAGGCGCCGCGGGAGCCGGGGACGCCATGGGCGTAGCCGCTGGTGCCGTTGAGGCACCCGGTGACGCCATCGGCGTTGCCGATGCCGCAGGCGATGCTGCCGGCGTGGCTTGCGCAATCACGTTGTGTCCGATGTTTCCCGGTGATGCGTGGCCTGACGGAGCGGCGACTGCAGAGAGCCCCAAACTCGCTGCAATCAGCGAGGTCAAGACTCCGGTGCTGAGTCGTGTCAATTTAGCCTCCATAGACTGGTGTGGACGGAGATACGGCTGCCATTCGGCTAGCCGACCTATACAAGTACGGGCTCAATCTCCTAATTTCCTAACGGCCGAGGGAACGCCTAAGGTTCCCACGGCCCAAGAGCCTTAGGGAATATTCCCAGGTTACGCCGTCTCAACCGATATAGGCGAGGCCGGAAGTCGCCAAATCCAGAGAATTCCCGCAAAAACTTCGACCGCAGCCAGGCCGAAAGCCATCCGGCCGGCAGCCGGACTGTGCAATGCACCACAGGCACGCAGAACCGCGGTCGCCAGGGCGGGCGCGAGAATCTGCGGCAGGATGAGCGCAAGGTTCCACACGCCCATCGCGGTTGCCAGCGCGCGCCGGGGCAGCAACCCGCAGCCCAGGGCCCAATCCGCAGTTAAAAATGCGCCCCATGCGGCTCCCGCAAGCGCGGCGCTCGCCGCGACCGCGGCCGCTGCACTCGCTAAGAGAAACGAGCATAGTGCGGCGATGAAGAAGCCGCCACCGATGCTCGCGAGCAAACGGCGATCCATCTTTGCCGCCGACAATCCGCAGGCAGCTGCGCCCGCGGTTCCACACAACGTGAAGACCAGCAGCAGCAATGCCGTAACGGTTTTTGCATTCGAGTACGGTCCGGCCGCGACGTAAAAATACAAATATCCTAGGACCGTATAGAAACCGACGTAGGCAAGTGCACGCGAGATGAAGAGATCGACGAACGGGCGCGTGATCCGAACGCGATCGGTGCCCACTGCGGCGAGCGCAAGATGTTGCACGTGCCGGCTGGTCGCTGCGCACGAGACTACGAGCACGGTGCTCAACGTCAACGCGACGATTTCCGAGCGTGCGACCAAACCTGCCAGAACCGCGCCCGCGGCATTCCCGGCGCTTTGCAGCGCCGCCATCCATGATGAAGCGGTTCCGAATTGCGCGAGCGGTACGGAATCAGGAATTGCCGCCTGGTACGGACCAATCGCGACATTCATTGCAATCTCCAGCGCGATAAACGCCGCCAGCAATTCGCCGAACCGGTGCGCCGAATAAAACCAAAAAATCGCCGCCGCAGCGGCGATCGCGCCGGAGAGATAAAACTCGATACGCCGGCTGCCGCACGTGCGGCGGCGATCGGAAATAATTCCCGCCGCAATTTGCGTCACCGCGGCAGCAGCCGCGCCCGCCATTGCCAGCTCACCGTAGGCTGAAACCGCGTTAGCAGGCACGAGCTGCGATGCGCGCGCCTGTAATGATACGCCCAGCAGAGCACCCCACACCATCTGAATCCCGAACCAGAACAGGCCCAGTAGACCCGGCTTAGCGCGCGTCGTGTTCAACGGCATATTCAACCGCATACGTGTATTCCGCGAGCACATCGATGTCATACGCCAACTCGGGCGGCGCGTGCCGGACTGTGCGAGCCGGGATCCCGAGCACGCGGGACGCGCGCGATTCAACGTGCGC
This sequence comes from Vulcanimicrobiaceae bacterium, assembly GCA_035656615.1. Taxonomy (GTDB): domain Bacteria; phylum Vulcanimicrobiota; class Vulcanimicrobiia; order Vulcanimicrobiales; family Vulcanimicrobiaceae; genus DASRSF01. The sequence continues at coordinate 5,838 of DASRSF010000248.1, forward strand.
AACGCTCAGGCTGCCCGTCAGAAAGCGCGTGAGAATGGTCGGTCCGGCCAACGCGGCCATTCTCCACAAACTTTTACGAGCGTCAAAAAAGCGAAGTGCAAACGCTTCGATCGTGCTTACCGCACCCTTGGGAATCATGAACAGGCCGCCGTTGACGATCTTTTCCGAACCTACGCGTACGCCGAACGGCGGAGATCCGGGAAAGCGCGCGGCGAAATCCGGCCATTCGGTGAGCGGCAACGCTACAGTATCCGGCGGCGCGGCGTTCACGAAATCGCCGACCGCGCTCGCGGTGATGAACGGCATATCGCTCGTTGCGTACAGTAACGGAACGGCGGAATCCCATGCGTGCAAAGCCGCGCGAATATTTTCCACGCCGGTTGGAAACTCGGCCAGCACGTTGTCTACTGTGTCCGCGCAGGCATCACGCACGTCCTGGCCTCCGATGACGGCAATGCGCTCGATGCCCGTTTCGCGAAGCGCCGCTATGGTGCGGCTAAGCATCGTGGTGCCGTTGATGTGCGCGAGCGCCTTCACCGGCGTACCGATAATTTGCGCGAACTCTGCGTCGACTCGGCCGCCGGCGGTAACGACCGCGTTCAAGTTCATTGCGACGCGTCTTTGTCGCGCACCGCCGCGCCGACCTTTCCCCCGGCTTGCCCGGCCTGCAGGGGCGGGCGCAATTTTTCCGGGCCGGCGGCCGAAAACCGTAACGTGGACGTAAAACGCCCGCCCGAGCTCAGAATGGCGTACGTGGACGGGCTTCGGGCCGTAGCCGTGCTCCTGGTGATTATGCACCACGTGATGCTGCATTCAACGATTCTGCCGCATCCCGTTCCCTTTGCCGGCTTGGCGCACTTCATGCTTGAAGGGGCGCACGGGGTGGACGTCTTCTTCGTCCTGTCTGGTTTTTGCTTATCGTATCCGCTGCTGCAACGCGTGCGCCGGAACGGCGAGACAACGTTCGAGGTGTGCCGGTATTTTTCTAAGCGTATTGTGCGGATCGTTCCGCCATATTATGCGGCCCTTGCGCTTTTCTTGATTGTGGTTCCGGGCGGCGGCGCGCCGCTTGAGGTACTTAAGCAGATGCTGTTCCTCGATTGGCACACACACTTTGTTAACGGATCGTTCTGGACGCTTTGCGTGGAGTTCCGCTGGTACATCGTGTTTCCGGCGATACTGATCCTTTGGGTTCGCGCTCCGAAAGTGTTTACGGCACTTGCGCTCTTCACGGTGCTCGCATATGGGTTCACGCGCTTACATGCGCCGGATATCGGTACGCTGTTGCCGTTCATGCTCGGCATCGTTGCGGCGGACATCGAAATCCGGCATCTACGCATCGATCCGCTGCTCTGGGCAGTTCTGCCGGTTGCGATACTTTGCGGCGCGGTTCTGGAACAGTCGGCAAGTATGCCGTCACCACAAGGGGCGGAAAGTTCGATTTTCTTTGTGCAAACGAATGCCGGTTGGCAGATCGCGGCCTTTATGCTCGTGCTTGCCGGTGGGCGTTTGCAAATCTTGCGGCGGATGCTCTGCCTGCGTCCCTTGGTTGCGATAGGAACGGCCTCGTACTCCATCTACCTGGTTCACGAGCCGGTCGTCGGATGGATCGACCAGCATGCGCGGTTGGCTCCCGCCGCAACTATGGCGCTGGCATACAGCGCCGCACTTTTGGCCGGCTTTATGTTCTGGGCTGCGGTCGAGCGGTGGTGGACGAGCACGCCGCTCAAGGAACGAGCAATTTCCGTGGTTCAGCCCCGCGTCGACGCGGCGGCCGGCATGCTCGAGATCCCGCGTAAGGTGGCCCTCTGCGTCGCCGAACGAGAAATTTCCGAAGGAGCTTAGAATACTCCCCGCAGGGAGGTCACTCGTGACCGATCTCGCGGAAAAGGAAAAGACGGTGCGCGCCGCCGCAGGCGGCGTGTTCTCGCGCGTTTGGCGGCACGCCGCGGCATGGACGCTCGTGGGCTGCACGTTGGGCGTGTTTTACGCGATGTACGTCCTGGCCGGTTCGCGGACGAGCGCACGAACCGGCGGAATCCTTACCGGAATGCGGGTTCACGCCCCGGTGCGCATCGTGCGCGACGGCAGGGGTATCGTTCACATTCGCGCCGCGAACGAACACGATGCATTCTTCGCCGAAGGATTCGCACAGGGTTCGGATCGGCTCTTCCAGATGGATTTGTTCCGCCGGTACATTTACGGCCAACTGGCGGAGATCGTTGGTCCGATACAACTTCCCAGCGACCAAGCCATACGCGTACTCGACGTGCGGCATATCGTGCAACGCCAATGGAAGCACCTGCGTCCTTCAAATCGCCAGGCTCTGCAAGCGTTTAGCGATGGCGTGAACGCCGCAATACGGACGCAGCCGCTGCCCATCGAATTTCGTCTGCTACTGTATTCACCGGAGCCGTGGAAACCGCAGGACTGCCTGGCCGTCACGCTCGCAATGTCCGTATCCCTGGAGGACACGCCGCAAAACGTTTTGGACCGCGATGCTCTCTGGCGCTCGAACTCGGGGCACGATTATGCGCGTATCATGCCGTTGTCGGATCCCGCATACGACGTCTCCGTTACGGGTACGCAAAGCAGCATATTTCCAGCGGTCGCCGCACTACCCAACATTAGCAGCGGGCGCGTCGCGCTTTCACTGCGGGGAAGCAATTCGTGGGCATCCGGGGGCGCCCGTACGTTAACCGGTCGTACGCTCATCGCCAACGACCCGCACCTCGAGCTGGGAATTCCCGGAGTGTTTTACGCGGTCGAGATGCACGCTGGGCGGCTGCACGTCGCCGGCGTGACGGTCCCTGGAATACCCGGAGTCGTGCTCGGCCATAACGAGCGAATCGCTTGGGCGACCACGAACGCCATGGCCTCGACGTTAAGCGTTTTTGAAAGCGGGACGCTTTCCCCGGACAACTGGCATAACGAAACGTTTCACGTACGGTTCTCGCCTGACGTACGAGCACGCTATTACCGGACGCGCCGGGAATTCGCACTTCGGGATCCCCGCAGCGGAAAGCTCATGCTGGTACGTTGGGGCCCGTTCTCAGAGAACAGCTCCGCGCTGGAAACCGTTTTCGATTTGGATTCGGCAGACGGCCTCGATGCGGCGCTTCACGCACTCGCGCGATACAGCGGGCCGCCGCAGAACTTCGTCCTGGGCGGCGCCGGCGGACGCGTTGCCTACCACCTCGCCGGACGAATTCCGCGTGACCCCGCCTGGGGACGCTACGTACACGCGGCTTCCGAGTTGCCTGCGAGGTACGCTCCCGTGCCGTACGATCGCCTCCCGGCCGTGGCGCCCTCGCGTACGGCGACCATTGTGAGCGCGAATAACAAGATGTACGGCGCGCGCTATGCGTACCGGCTTAGTCCGATGTTTGCTCCGCCGTATCGCGCGTATCGCATCGCTCGTCTGCTTCATGTGCGGGCGCGCTACGACGTAGCGTATTTCACCCGCATGCAAATGGATGCCGTATCGCCGGCCGACGCCGATCTCGCGCACGGCTTAGCACGCTATGCAAACGCGCATCCCGGAACACTGCCGGCGGTGCAGATCGCCGAATTAGCGCGTTGGAACGGCGATTTCAGCGCCGGTTCGAACCTCGCCGGTTTGGAACACGAGCTTCGCGCGCGCTTACAAGACGTTGCGACCTCACCCTATGATGTATTCCTGGCGTTCCGAACGCAGCGTCCGCCACCGGCTCTGGCAGATGCGATTCGCGATCCATCGATAAGCCAGACACGTTACGCGGATTGGGGGCAAGCGGGCGCGGTAGCGATGATGCATCCCTTCGGACCGATCGGCTTTCCGTTTTTGAACGGCGCGCTGCTTCCCGGTGACGGCGATGAATACACGATTCACGTGCAGACGCCCGAGCTTGCCCAGAGCTTTCGCGCGGTGTGGGAGGTCGGCAATTGGGAGCGCGGCGGGCTAAGCCTGCCGGGCGGCGAGTCGGGCGAGATCGGCTCGCCGCATTATGATGATATGAGCCGTGCCTGGATCGCAGGCCGCTTGGAACCGTTGCCTTTTTCCGACCGCGCCGTACTGCGCGCGGCAAAGCAGGTGTTACTACTCGAACAGTGATCGTTGGGCGGGCGGGGCGTCCTGCGCCGGAACTGCTACTTCGGCCGCCGCTCCATAGCGCTCGCGCAGCATATCAAGAAGCATTTCCGCATTGCGCGGCGCGTTGCCGCGTGCGTGATTATTGAAGAACGCGTAGGTCTGCGGTACTTCGGCGTTCAGCTCGGCAACACGCTGCGTCCAGGGTTCCAGCTCGTCGGGACGATAGTCGTAGTCGTAGCGCGTCGTGTTATCGCCTTTCCACCACTGGGCGGCGTTGCGGCCGTGAAACCGCACGTACGCCACTGCGCTGGTAACGTCCGCGCTCGGGTGCAGCAAGCTCTTATACTGCGGCATGTCGACGTTGCACCAGCCCACGCGCAGTTCGCGAAGCGTGCGATGCGTGCGGGCGTCTTGCCACTCGTGATTACGGAATTCGGCTACCAACGGAAGCGGTTGCAGCATTTGCACCACCTTGTGAAGATATGCTCGCGTAGTATCGGTGGGCTTGAACGCGTTCGGGAACTGCAAAAGGGCACAAGCAAATTTCCCGGCGTTCAGTACAGGCAGAACGCTGGAGACGAATGCGTCCGCATCGAGTGAAGCTTGCGCGTCCGCCGGCTGCGAATGCGTGAGCGTACGCGGAACCTTAAAAGAAAAGCGAAAATCCGCCGGCGTGTTTTCGATCATGCGGTCGATCGTGCGTTCAGCGAGCAAACCGTAGTATGACGCGTCGACTTCTACGGCCGGAAAACATCGCGTGTAAAAGCGCAGCATTTCCCCGCGGCGAATCGTCGCCGGGTAAAACGTCCCCAGCCAATCCGTGTAAGCGTAACCACAGGTTCCGATGTAAATCAACGGGGCAGCTTTATGCGTTGCCCCCAGCCGCACCCGCTTGCCCGAGTTAGTGCACGCAATCCGAACACACCAGCGTGGGCTCCGAAACTCCCGTACGGTGGTCAGTCTGCCAGAATTGCACGTAGAGATCGCGCCCTACGGATGTCCAGACCGTCTGCCTGGTTCCGCTGATCATCTCGCCATGGCCCCAGAGCGAGGCGACGCCTGCACCCACAGGATGACGATGCCAAACGCCGACGACGGCAAGATGACCGTCGGTCACGGAACTGTCGTAGGTGATTTCCTCTTCGGACGTTTCGGGATCCAGTTGCTCCGGAATCAGTTTACCAAAACTGTACTCAGGTACGCCGTCACGCACGTCAACGTATATTTTGACGCCGACTTCACCATTCTGACACATGAGGTGGCCGTCTTGCAGCGCTGCGGCCAACGCAGCTTGCGATGCGGAAGAAAACGTACGGGGCGTTGAAATCGTCGCAACTGTTGCGGCGCGCTGCTCCGCGGACGTGAGGACGTACTGCTGAGCGACTACTCCCGGAGTAAAAATGACGGCTGCAATAAGCACCGCCGCTGGAACCATAACCATCGTTGCTTCTCCTGCGAGAAGCATAGATGGCTATGGCGATTCTTAACTGACGCGAGATCTGATGCAATCGCCTACCGTTCGGGCTGTTTTTCTTGGTCTTGGCTTTTCTGCCTCTGAGCGTGCTTACGCGCTTGCTCCACGGCGATTGCCCGCACGTCTTCCTTTGAGCGAGCAGCCTTCGTGCGCGCCTGGGGCGTAATCTCCTTACCGGCTTCCGTGGCCCACAGCCCGCGCTGCGCAACCTGCGGAATAATCTCGCGTACCGTGTAGAGCTGCGCTTTTTCGACGAATTTTATTTCAATTGCGATGCGCCCAGGTTCTCGCTGTGACAGGCCGGGAAACCAAGCGCCGCGCTGTGGCTGCGGCATGTCGTGCACCGCCGACGCGCGGCGTCTTGGCCCTTCGATGCTCGACGCGCTGATACGCGGCTGCTCCGCTTTCGATGTGCCGGCGATGCGTACTGCATGCTCGGGCTCTTTGAAATTCGGCGTTTGATACTGGATGGGCTGGGACCCCGCAAGTTCATACGGTACAGGCTGGGGAACGCGCTGCGCAAGCGGGTTCAGATCCGCGTATCTGATTCGTTTCTCGCGTTCCGGTACAGGGGCATCTTTAGTGGCCTGCGGCGCGGCGGGCCTGGGCCCGAGCGGCGGAGCCTGCGAAGCCGTTATTTCGACCAGCCCGGCCCTTCCCGCGCTGGCATCGCGTTCCGCGATTGGTTTTCCAATAACTGCGTCGGCCGATTTTGGGTTCAGCGTAACGCTTTTCGCCGGGCGGCGCAGTGCAGATGCTGCGCGAGCTACCGCGGAGAAGCTCTCAACGATACGCGATATGACGCTGTCGATTCGCGTAAGGATGCGCGTGAACGGGTCGCTCTCCCGCTGGGTCGAGGGTTGCGGTCGCGGTTCAATGTGAGGGTTTTGCCCTGGGTCTTGCTCACTGGCGCTTGCAGTGACAACAGCGAAGACCTTCGTTGATTGCTTGAGCACGCCCACGCTTTCCAACGCCCTGCGCACAAAGCCGCGTTTATCGCCCTCCCGCTCTTCGCCGACGTCAATTCTGACCTCATCGCCCGTTACCGGGACGCGTGAAAACGCAGAGAGCGGGACCAGTTTTACGTTGTTGCCCTTTGTCTCTGGGGACGGGCCGAAGTTCACAGCAGCGCATGCAACCTTGTTCGAATCCGTTAAGAACTGGACCACGCCGGTGGCTTTGTCATATTTCGATAAACTCGAAACGCGTCCCAGCACCTGAAGGGGCGAGCCGTAATCGGCGATCGGTGCATTTAATTGATCGGGGGCGGCCATAGCATGTCTCCGTTCGTTGTCTTAATCTATTAACGAATCTAGCGGAATACTCTGACGGGGGCCTGACCAAAAAAGAGGCCTCGGCGAACATTCGCCGAGGCTTTACAAAGGCAGATTGGTGGGGCGGAAAAATTACTTCTTGGCGGCGACTTTCTTTTTGTTGCCGACAGTCTTTTTCGGGCCCTTACGGGTGCGCGCGTTGGTTTTCGTGCGCTGGCCGCGCACCGGCAGGCCGCGACGATGCCGAATGCCGCGATAGCAGCCGATGTCCATCAGCCGCTTGATGTGCGAGCTCACCTCGCGCCGGAGGTCGCCCTCGACCTTGATGCCGACCGCATCGATCGCGTCACGCAGCCGCTTTTCGTGGTCTTCGGTCAGTTCTTTGACGCGGATGTCCGGGCTAATGCCGGCCTGCGCCAACAACCGCTGCGCGGTCGGCAGACCGATGCCGTAGATATACGTGAGCGCGACTTCGATGCGCTTCTCGCGCGGTAAGTCGATTCCAGCAATACGTGCCATAATTACCCCTGAACCTGCTTGTGTTTCGGATTGACCTCGCAGATGACCCGGACTTTGCCTTCGCGCCGGATGATCTTGCATTTGTCACAGATGCGTTTTACCGAGGGTCGAACTTTCATTTTCCTACCGGCGCTCTCTACGCGCCTTCACCTTTCTGCCGATATGGCGTCCCGCGGGACGCGCTATTTGTATCTGTACGTTATCCTGCCGTGCGTCAGATCGTACGGCGAGAGCTCTATCAGAACGCGGTCGCCGGGCAGGATACGGATGAAGTGCATCCGGATCTTTCCCGACACGTGGGCTAGGACTCGGTGCCCGTTCGCCAGTTCCACCCGGAACATCGCGTTGGGCAGGGGCTCCACGATCGTCCCCTCTACTTCGATGGCCTCTTCTTTAGGCGTTGCGCTTTGCGCCGCTTTCTCGGCTTTCTTACGAGCCCGGTCGGGCCGTTGTCCGCCGCGTCTGCCACGCGCCATCACCGGCCATCCTTCATGCCGCCATCTCTTCCTTTGGGCGATACCGCTCAACGTCGGGATGTTCGCCGATGTCGCGAAGGGTCAATATCTTGGGGCCCTCGTCCGTTATCGCGATGGTGTGCTCGAAGTGCGCTGAGAGTTTACCATCCGACGTGACAACCGTCCAGCCGTCCTTGAGGGTTTCAACGGCATAGTGCCCCTCGGTAATCATCGGCTCGATCGCCAGGACCAGGCCGGGGCGCAGCTCCAGGCCAGCCCCACGCGAGCCGTAATTGGGCACCTGCGGTTCTTCGTGCATCTGCGTGCCGATGCCATGACCGACGAGTTCGCGCACGACTCCGTAGCCGTTGGATTCGGCATGTTGCTGGACCGCGGCACCGATGTCCCCGAGGCGCCGGCCCCTGTACATCTGCGCGATACCCGCCATCAGACACTCCTGCGTTACGCGCATGAGCCGGCGCGCATTCTCGCAGACCTCGCCGATGGGTATCGTCACGGCGGTGTCGCTCACGTAGCCGTCCAGCGTCGTGCCGATGTCAATCGTGAGCAGATCGCCTTCCGCCAATACGCGTCGAGCGGGAATGCCGTGCACCACTTCATCGTTTACAGACGCGCAGATCGAGCCCGGGAACCCATGGTAACCTTTGAAGGTCGGCACGCCGCCTAAAGCGCGGATGCCCTGCTCCGCCAATTCATCCAGTTCAGCGGTGGTCATGCCCGGCTTTGCCGCGCGCATCAGATCGCCCAAGACCTTGGCGGTGACTTTGCCGCTGCGGCGCATCATCTGGATTTCGCGGCCGGACTTAATGGTGATCATCGCGCGGCCTTCACCGGGCGAAGCTTCTTGAGAATTTCGTCCGTCACCGTGGCGACGGGGGCCAGCGCGTCGATATCGATCAGTTTGCCTGTTCGCTGGTAGTAGTCGACAAGCGGCGAGGTTTGTTTTTCGTAAACGTCGAGCCGCTTGTTGACGGTTTGCGGCTGGTCGTCATCACGCTGCACCAGGGGGCCGTGGTCGTCGTCATCGATCCCGGGCACAGCCGGCGGACTGGTTACGGTATTGTACGTGCGTCCGGTACGCGGATTTGTCCAGCGTGCCGTGAGCCGCGTGACCAGAGAAGGACGGTCGGCCTTGAACAGCAGCACGGCGTCAAGCGGCATCTGCTTGCGGTCCAGCATTGCATCGAACGCCTCCGCTTGAGCGACCGTTCGAGGGAATCCGTCCATGATGAAGCCGTCTGCCAAACGATCCAACTCGGCTTCGATCATGTTGATGATGACCTCGTCGGGAACCAGCGCACCGCTGCTCATGAAGCGCTCGGCCAGTTTGCCAAGCTCCGTTCCGCGGCTACGGTTCTCTCGCAAGATATCACCCGTGGAAATGTGTTTGACGCCGCAGCGCTGCTCGAGAATCTGGGCCTGGGTTCCCTTTCCCGCTCCGGGCGGTCCTAGAAAGATCAGACGCATGTCAGCGCTTGATAAACCCACGGTAGTCGCGCATGGCCAGCCGCGCCTCGATCTGCGTGATCGTATCCAGCGCCACGCCGACGACGATGAGCAGCGAGGTCGACCCCAGGTAGAACGTGGTAACCGAAAGCCCGCGCTGCAACGCGCCCGGAAGCACCGCGAGTAACCCCAGATAGATGGCCGCCGCAGTCGTGATCCGCATCAGAATACGATTGATGTAATCCACCGTCGGTTGCCCCGGACGAATCCCGGGGATGAACGAGCCGCTCTTCTTCAAGTTGTCCGCGATGTCGCGCGTATTGATGACGATCGCGCTGTAGAAGAACGTGAAGACCACGACCAGCACGAAATACACCAGGTTATACAGCCACGAATTAGGGCTGAAATACACCTGAAGCCATCCCGAGACATTGCCCAGGATACCGCCGGTCGCGGCTCCTCCCCGGTTGAACCACGAGAGGGCCTGCTGCGGAAGCAAGAGCAGCGAGATCGCAAAGATAATTGAAATGACGCCGGCGTTGTTCAGGCGTAACGGGATGTACGTCGAGCGACCGGCAAACATCTTGCGACCTACCACGCGGCGCGCCTGCTGCACCGGAATGCGGCGCTGGCCCTGGTACAAAAAGACGATCGAAATGATGACCGCGATCGCGATGAGGATATACACGATCAGGTTGACGACGGATTCACCGCCGGTGGACGTCGAGGTAAACGTCTGCGCGACGTACTGCGGATACCGCAAGACGATACCGATGAAGATGATCAGCGAAACGCCGTTGCCGATGCCCTTGTCGGTAATCTGCTCGCCAAGCCACATCAGGAAGAGCGTACCGCCGACCATCGCGATGACCACGTACAGCTCGAACCAGATGCTGTTGTCGTAAAAGACGCCGGCCTGCCGCATCATGTTGGCCATGAAAAACGCCTGCAGCGTCGCAAGCACGATGGTGAGCCAACGGGTGTATTGACCGATCTTCTTTCGGCCTTCCTCGCCGCCTTTTTTGGCCATTTCCTCGAGTTGCGGCAAGACGACCGTCATCAGCTGCATGATGATCGACGCGTTGATGTACGGCGTAATCCCCATCGCAATGATGGAGAGCTTCTGCAGGGCGCCGCCCGACAGAAAGCCGAGCAGGTTATAAAAGACTCCCTGCGAGAGCAGCCGCTGCCAAACGGCGTCGTTTACGTTCGGCAGTTGCACGTGAATCATAAAGACGAAGACCGCGAACGCAAAAAAGACGAACAGCACCCGTTGGCGGATGTCCGGCACCAGCAGCGCGGCTCGCAGATTAGTGAGCAAGGCTATTCGCCCTCGACGTCCGCACCTGCGGCGGTGAGCGCTTCGCGAGCGCTCGCCGAAAACAGGACGTCGCGAATCCGAAGGCCGCTCGGAAGCGTGCGCCCGGGTTTGCTGCCGCCCAAGATCTTCACGCCGTCGCGCTCGTCTTTGAGCAGGCCGGCAACTTTGAGCGTCTGCGGCGTCACTTCCACGGTTACGTCCCAGTCCGCGAGATCGTGCAAGTTCACGACCGCCAAACGGGTGCGGAAGTGCCCGATGTCACGCGCTTTCTGCGAGTAGCCGCGCCGGTGCGGCAAACGCCGTGCCCACGGTGTCTGACCGCCTTCGAACGCGGGACCCTTGCCGCCGCCCGAACGTACGGTTTGGCCTTTACCGCCTTCTCCGCCGGTTTTCACCATGCCTGAGCCATGCCCGCGACCCACGCGGGTGCGTTTGGGCCAGCTGCCCTGCGCCGGTTTTATCTGCCCCAGCGTGAAGCTCGCACCCGTGCCGCTTGCGATGGCGGGGCTGCTGCCTTGGTTGTTTTTCTTCGTTGCTTTTTTCTGCGCCATGATCGCTTCTTTACGCTGCAAAGATGTCCGCGACGGTCTTGCCGCGGCTCGAGGCCACTTGTTCGGCCGTCTTGAGTGAACGGAGCGCTTCGACTGTTGCGTACACGACGTTCACCGGGTTGCTCGTGCCCAAGGACTTGGTGAGGATGTCGTGAATGCCGGCTAACTCCAACACGGCGCGCATCGGGCCGCCTGCGATAACGCCGGTTCCCGGTGCGGCCGGTTTTAGCAGAACGCGCGCCGCGCCGATCGTGTGATTGACCTGATGCGGGATGGTCTTCTCGACCATCGGCACCGTTACCAGGTTTTTCTTGGCTGCTTCCACGCCTTTGCGGATCGCTTCGGGAACCTCACCGGCCTTACCGATGGCGAAGCCGACCTTGCCCTTGCGATCGCCCACGACAACGAGCGCGCTAAAGCTGAAGCGTTTGCCGCCTTTGACGACCTTCGCCACACGATTGACGCGTACGACCGTCTCTTCGTACGGCGAATTGTCGCGATCGCGACCACCACTGCGATATTGCATTAAAACTCCAGTCCCGCGTTGCGTGCTGCGTCGGCCAGCGCTTTTACCCGCCCATGATATTTGAGGCCGCCCCGATCGAAAACGACCTGCGTGATACCTGCCGCCTTGGCCTTCGCGGCGATCGCTTCGCCGATTTTCTCGGCCGCGGCCATATTGGTCTTCGATTCCAGGCCGCCCGCGAGGTCTTTTTGCACCGTGGAGACCTCGGCCAACGTATGACCGCGGGCATCATCGACTACCGTTGCGTAGATGTGATGCTGGGTGCGGCGGATGAGCAGGCGCGGACGCTCTGCCGATCCTTCCACTTTGCGGCGCAGCCGGGCATGCCGTTTGCGGCGCGATTCGTCTTTTGAAATGCGCGGCATTACTTCTTGCCTGCCTTTCCGGCCTTACCGAGTTTCTTGCGCACGACTTCATCGGAATAACGGATGCCCTTGCCCTTGTACGGTTCAGGCGCACGCAGTTCGCGAATTTCGGCGGCCACTTGTCCGACCTGCTGTTTGTCGATCCCCTCAACGTGAATCTTATTGGTTCCCTCGACGGAAAGCGTGATGCCCTTGGGCGGGTCGTAGCTGACCGGATGCGAGAAGCCCAGCGTAAGGTTCACCTTTTCGCCGGACTTGGCCGCACGGTAACCCACGCCTTGAATCTCCAGGCTCTTGCGAAAGCCTTTGCTCACGCCTTCGATCATGTTGCTGACCAATGAGCGCGTGAGCCCGTGCGCCGAGCGATGCTCTTTGGCTTCCCCGGCGCGCTCAACCAGAACGCGGCCATCGTCCAAACGCACGCGGACATAATCCAGCACACGCTGCCGTAATTCGCCCTTCGGCCCTTTTACGTGCACTTCGTTTCCATCGACGTTCACCGTCACGCCGCTCGGGACGGCTACCGGCAATTTTCCAATTCTCGACATACCTTCAACCCTTACCAGACATAGGCCAGGACTTCGCCGCCGCAGCCTTCTTTTTTCGCCCGCTTTCCGGACATGATGCCGCGTGACGTGGACATAATCACCAGGCCAAGACCGCCCAGGACCCGCGGAATTTCGGTCTTATTCGTATAGACGCGCAAGCCCGGGCGCGAGATGCGCCGTAATCCCGTGATGACTTTCTCTTTATTCGGTCCGTACTTGAGTTTGATGCGGATCGTGCCCTGAGGCCCTTCGTTCACGCGCTCGAAATCAGTGATGAACCCTTCATCCTTTAAAATGGCGGCAACGGCTTGCTTCATGCGCGAGGCCGGAACGTTCACCAACTCGTGATTGGCGGTGTTCGCGTTGCGGATACGCGTGAGCATGTCGGCAATGGGATCGGTGATTACAGCCATGTATCTGTTCCTCTCGTCACCTGTTTACTGATTACCATGACGCCTTGGTGACGCCGGGAATGTTGCCCTTATGGGCATTCTCGCGGAAGCAAATGCGGCATAAGCCGAACCGGCGGTAGACCGATCGCGGCCGTCCGCACAGCTGACAGCGGTTATGCGCGCGCACCTTGAACTTCGGCGTTCGCTTCGACTTCTCAATAAGGGCCGTTTTTGCCATACTGCTTCTCTGCTTCCTTAACGTCCCGCTGCCTTCTGCAGCGGAAGACCCATGGCGGTCAAAAATTCGGTTGCTTCCTCGTCGTTCTTCGCGGTCGTGACGATGACGATATCCATGCCGCGCATCTTCTCTACACGATCGTAGTTGATCTCCGGGAAGACTATTTGCTCGCGCAAACCCAGATTGTAGTTTCCGCGCCCGTCGAACGATTTGCGCGGTAAACCGCGAAAGTCGCGAATACGCGGAAGCACCACGTTGAAGAGCTTGTCGAGAAAGACGTACATCCGCTCCCCGCGCAGCGTGACCTTCGCGCCGATGTTCATTCCCTCGCGCAATTTGAATGCGGCGATGGACTTCTTGGCTTTCGTAATGACCGCTTTCTGGCCGCTGATCGCCTGAAGCTCGGCAACGGCGGTATCGAGCACCTTCGAATTGGTGATGGCGTCGCTCACGCTCATGTTGATCACCACTTTTTCAAGTTTCGGGATCTGATGAACGTTGTTGTAGCCAAACCGCTCCTGCAGCCGCTTGCGCACGTCGTTGGTATATTTTTCTCTGAGTCGATTCATTGCTTATGCGCCCTTTGCCGAAAGACGCGCGGGCTCGCCGCACTTGCTGCACACCCGTTTGGTGCCTTCGGCCGTAGCATGGTGCCGTATGCGCGTAGGAAGTTTGCACTTCTCGCAGACGTACTGCAGCACGGACAGAGGCAGCGGCGCTTCCTTTTCGAGGATGCCGCCGGTTTGCGCCGATCCGCCCATGCGTTGTTGTTGCGTCCCCTGTTTGGTGTGACGCTTGACGACATTCAAGCCTTCAATGGTGGCCATGCCGGCCTTCGGGAAAACGGCCTTCACCACTCCGCGTTTGCCCTTTTCCTTTCCGCGGCGAATCACCACCGTATCGCCTTTCACGATGTTTGCCATGACCTTACAACACCTCAGCCGCAAGCGAGGCGATCCGCAGGAAGTCGCGCTCGCGCAGTTCGCGGGCAACGGGCCCGAAGACGCGCGTCCCGCGTGGATCGCGGCTATCCTTATCGCCTTTCAGAATAACGCACGCATTATCGTCGAACTTGACCACCGAACCGTCAGGCCGGCGGATCGGCGATGCGGTGCGGACGATAACGGCCTTTACCACGGAGCCCTTTTTAACGGCTGCGCCGGGAATGGCATCCTTGACGGCGCCGACGATGATGTCGCCGATGCCCGCAAATGGATGCCGGCTGCCGCCGCTGACGTGAATGCACAGCAGTTCGCGGGCACCGGAATTATCGGCAACTTTCAAACGCGTTTCGTGGCCAATCATTTTGCGCGCTCCACTACCTCGACCAAGCGCCAGCGCTTGTTCTTCGAGAACGGGCGGCATTCCATGATGCGCACCGTATCGCCGGTCTTGGCGTCGTTGCGTTCATCGTGTGCCTTAAACTTCACGGACTTGCGCACGATCTTTCCGTAGACCGGGTGCGGGACGCGCGTCTCGGACAACACGACAATTGTTTTCTCCATGCGATCCGACACCACGCGGCCGGTTTTATAACGGCGCCGGTGCCGCTGCGCCTGCTGCGCATCGGACTGGTTAAGCTGCTCCATGTTTTGCCTCGGCGATTCGCTTCTCGGATATGACGGTTTGAATTTGGGCGTACGTTCGCCGCATGGCGCGCACTTTGCTAAAGTCGGACAGATGACCGGTACGCAAGGCGAAGCGAAGGTTGAAAAGCTCTTCCTTCGTCTCTTTTGCTTTGGTCTTGAGCTCCGCAATCGTAAGATTGCGAAGCTCCTTGAAATCGCTCTGCCTCATGCTCAGGCGGCCTCCTCGCGGGAAATGATTTTCGTGCCGATAGGCAACTTTGAAGCGGCCAGTTGGAGCGCACGCTTTGCTATGTCGGGCTCCACTCCGGACAATTCGAACAGGATGCGTCCGGGCCGCACGACGGCTACCCAGAACTCCGGGTTACCTTTGCCCGCGCCCATGCGAACTTCGGCCGGCTTTTTCGTCACCGACTTGTCCGGAAATACTTTGATCCAGACTTTGCCGCCGCGCTTAATATGGCGAGTCATCGCAATACGAGCAGCTTCGATCTGGCGGTTGCTCATCCAGCACGGCTCGAGCGCCTGCAGACCATACTCACCGAAGGTCAACGCGCTTCCGCGCAGCGACTTTCCGCGCATACGGCCACGGTGCACTTTGCGCCATTTGACGCGTTTGGGAGTTAACATTACTCGCCCGCCTCCGTCTGGGTCGGCTGGTCACTGGGGACGATCGCCTGCGCTTCCGCACTGTCCGGCGCTTCCGGCACCGGCGGCGCTTCCGCCACGGGCGGTGCTTCCGTCACTGGTGGTGCTTCCGTCACTGGTGGTGCTTCCGCCGCGGGCGGTGCTTCCGTCACAGGCCGCATCGCCGCTACCGGCGGCGCGGTTGGTTCGATCGCGGGTGCTTCCGCTAGCGGAGCTTCGGGCGCACTCTGCGCCTCGGTCACGCCGGGACGCGGGGTACCGTTCCGGCCACGCCCGCCGCGGCCGCCACGCTCGCGACGTTCGCGGAACTGCATGCGTTCCGGCCGTCCTTCGCGTTCGTTTTGGCGCGCGTGCTCCGGCAGCACTTCGCCGCGGTAGATCCATACTTTGACGCCGATGCGGCCGAACGTCGTGAATGCCTCGACGTGCGCGTAATCGATGTCCGCGCGCAGCGTATGCAACGGCACCTTTCCATCGGCATTGCGTTCGGTACGTGCAATTTCGGCGCCGCCCAGACGTCCGGAGACCTGCACGCGCACACCGCGGGCTCCCGCTTTCATGGTGCGCATGATCGCTTGCTTCATCGCCCGGCGAAAGGCAATACGCTTCTCGAGCTGGTCGACGATGTTTTGCCCCACCAGGCGGGCGTCGAGCTCGGGATGCTTGATCTCCATCACGTTGACTTGAACGGACTTGCCGGTGAGTTTTTCGAGATTTTTGCGGATCTCTTCGATACCCACGCCACGCTTGCCGATGATGATACCCGGCTTACCGGTGTTCACAATGACGCGCGCTTGATTGGCGCGGCGCTCGATCTCGATCTTCGAGATAGCGGCCGGACGCATCAAGCGCCCGAAATACTTGCGGATCTCGTGATCCTCGTGAAGCCAGTCGCGGTAATGCTTTTTTTCAAACCAACGGCTGTCCCACGTACGCGTGATGCCCAAGCGTAAGCCGACCGGATGTATTTTTTGTCCCATGTACTCCTCTTACGCCTTTCCTGCGCTGCTCTTGGCTTTGCGCGCGCGGGTTTTGCCGGCCGCAGCTTTGCGCGTTCCCGTCTTGCGCGCCGACGTCTTATGCACGGCGGCACGTTTCATACCGATCGATGCGCCGCCGGCGCGTTTACGCTTGACGGCGGGCTTTTCGCCAACCGCGACGGTCACGTGCGACATGCGTTTTCTTTTGAAGTTTGCGCGGCCTTGCGCACGCGGATCCAGGCGTTTGGTAAGACGGCCGCCAGGCCCACCGTCCACCGTAATACGCGTAACAAAGAGATCGTCGGTGTTCATGTCGTGGTTGTTGCCCGCGTTGGCCACGGCACTGCGAACCAACTTCTCTATCGGTTCGGCGGCGAAGACGCCGGCAAACTGTAAAAGCACCAAGGCTTCTCGCACGCTCTTGCCGCGAATCGCATCCGCCACACGCCGCAATTTGCGCGGGCCCATGCGGGCGAACTTCAGGTGAGCAACGGCTTCCACGCGTTCCGTCTGCGCCATCACTTCACCGTTGCCTTATCGCCGCCGTGGCCGCGGAAGGTACGCGTGGGCGCGAATTCGCCGAGCTTGTGGCCCACCATATTTTCAGTAACGAACACGGGAACATGCGCTTTGCCGTTGTGCACGCCGATCGTGTGCCCGACCATTGCCGGGATGATCGTCGAAGCGCGGCTCCACGTCTTCACGACGCGCTTTTCGCGGCGTTCGTTCATCCCCTGAATTTTCGTCATGAGATGATCTGCCACGAAGGGACCCTTTTTTAGACTGCGACCCATTACTTCGAGCCTCTCTTGCGTACGATCATGTTTTGCGTGCGTTTATTCCGGCGCGTCTTCTTGCCCATGGTCATCTGACCCCAAGGTGTCGTAGGCGGGCGACCTGACGTGGAACGTGCTTCACCGCCGCCGTGCGGGTGGTCGACCGGGTTCATCGCAATGCCGCGCACGCTCGGACGCTTTCCGCGATGCCGTTGGCGCCCGGCTTTACCGATGACTTCGTTTTCGTGCTCCACATTGCCGAGCTGTCCGATTGTCGCACGGCACACCACCAAAATCTTGCGGACCTCACCGGACGGCATGCGCACTTGCGCGTACTCGCCCTCTTTAGCCATGAGCTGCGCGGAGCCGCCTGCGCTGCGAACGAGCTTGGCGCCCTGACCCGGCCGCAGCTCGATGTTGTGAATTACGGTGCCGACGGGAATGTTTTTGATGGGTAGCGCATTGCCGGTTTTGATATCGGCACTGGCTCCCGACTCGACGACGTCGCCGACTTTTAATCCCAGCGGTGCCAGGATGTACCGCTTCTCGCCGTCGCGGTAATTGAGCAGCGCAATGCGAGCCGAACGGTTCGGGTCGTATTCCAGGCTCGCGACCTTCGCGGGTATCGCATCCTTCGTACGCTTGAAGTCGATGATGCGGTACATCTTTCGCGTTCCACCGCCCTTATGGCGCACGGTGATATGCCCGTTGAAATTGCGCCCCGAGTGCTTTTGACGAACCTCAATAAGCGACTTCTCCGGCCCTTCTTTGCTAAGCCCGGAAAAATCAATCGTTGTCATAAACCGTTTGCCGGCACTAGTCGGCTTATATTTCTTTACTGGCATTCAAATCTTCCACACATAAAAAGATGTACTTCGCCGATTCGCGTGTGTAGCGCTTGGAAGCGCGAGGCGCGAAGAGCGCGGTGTGCTCGAGCACACAAGCGATGAGCAACGAAGCGATTCCAAGTGCTACACACGCGAATCACTGTTCGAAGTAGTTGATGCCGGCTAGCTCGATCTTTTGACCGGGCTTGAGCGTGACGACGGCTTTTTTGTAGTCTTTGGTCCGGCCTTCGGTACGCACGCCGCGGCGTGCGAAGCTCTTGCGCTTGCCGCCGATGTTTACCGTATTCACTTTGACGACGTTAACCTTGAACAGCTCTTCGACCGCGTGCCGGATCTGCGTCTTGGTCGCATGCGGGTGAACGACGAAACTATACTGCTGCGCGAGTGCCGCGCTCATCGCCTTTTCGGTGATGCGCGGAGACACAATGACGTCGCGGGCATCCATTATGCACTCTCCCGGTTGGCCGCGCCGAGCGCGCCGAGCAACTCTTGATAGGCGGCCGTGGTAAAGACCAGGCGGTTAAACCGCAGGACGTCTTTGACGTCCAAAGCGCCGGTGTGCGTGACCCCGACGTTCTTCAAATTGCGGCCCACCCGCTCGATCTTCTCGCCGATTTGTTCGTCGCGGCCGAACACGACCAGCGTCGTGCTCCCGCGCTTGGCAGCGTTCGCGCTTCCGAAGAGCAACTTGGCGAAATCGGCCGTTTTATCCATCGGAAAGTCACCGGCCTCAAGGACGGTCACCGCTTCGTTACGGAAACGGTCCGAAAGCGCGGCAACAAACGCCGCGCGGCGTTCTTTCTTGTTGAGATCCGTGACGTAGGACCGCGGGCGCGGACCAAAGACGACACCACCATGCGTCCATTGCGGCGAACGAATCGAACCTTGACGGGCGCGCCCGGTGCCTTTTTGGCGCCAGGGCTTTTTGCCGCCGCCGCGCACTTCGTCACGTTTTTTAGTTGAAGCCGTTCCCGCCCGAGGGTTGGCAAGCTCGCGATAGACCGCGCGAAAGATCGTGTGCGCCTTTGCGGCCGGGTCGGCCGTGAGCATTTCGGGGGTACGCTCTTCCCGGACGACGTTTCCGGAAAGGTCGATCACGTTAGGCATTGGCCACCGCCTTCACCGAGCGGCGGACCAGGACCAGACCGTTCTTGGGTCCGGGAACCGGGCCGCGGACTAGGAGCAGGTTACGCTCGGCATCGGCGCGGACGACTTCAAGATTCTGATGGGTCGTGCGGTCCACGCCGAAGTGACCCGGACGGCGGCTTCCTTTTACGGTGCGTCCGGCGTTCGTATCGCCGTTCGAGGCCGGCTGGCGATGGATCATCGAGCCGTGACTCGCACCGCCGCCGCTAAAGTTGTGCCGCTTGATACCGCCGGAGAACCCGTGGCCTTTGGATATGCCCACCACGTCCACGCGGTCGCCCTGGGCGAACTCTGCAACGGTAATCGTCTGGCCGGCCTGGACTCCGTCGATGTCGTCACGAAATTCGCGAACGAACCTGCGCGGTTCAACGCTGTTCTTCTTATAATGTCCGGCAAGGGCACGCGAGACGCGCGACTTTTTAACGTCGCCGAAAGACAGAGCTACGGACTCATAGCCGTGCTGTTCTTTCGTTCTGCGCTCGACCACCGTG
>DASRSF010000249.1:0-2778 GCA_035656615.1 Vulcanimicrobiaceae bacterium
TTGCCTTGGGAATTGTGGTGCACATGCTTTTGTCGGCGGGATTCGGCCTCGTGTATGCAATCGTCGTAACGCGGCTCACGCACGAATTTTGGATGACCGGAGCAGCATACGCGCTGACGTTATGGGTCATAAACTACTGGGGCGGTCATCTCAGTCCCATCGGCCGTCAAATGACGCAAGCCAAACCGGCCTGGCTTAGTCCCATCGTTCATGTCGCGTACGGCGCTTTCATGGCGCTGGTGGCGGAAAGCGTGGCCGCAGGCTCAATCCACGTCTGACTTTCTTAAGGCTTCGGCAGTACGGTGAAAAACCCGCATTAAACGCCGCACATGCTGCGGTGGCACTCATGTCCGCGGCGAATGGGACCATAACTGTTGCGGAGATTTTCTACATGCGAGGCCTGGGGGTATTCTGGTGTTCCGCGCTGCTGCTTGGGTCGGCGTGTTCGGGCGCGCACGGCGGTCTTCCGCGCACCGCGGCTGCAACTCGCGGTGAAGTGCAGATCACCTTTCGCATTCCGTTTGCGCCGGCGGCCAGTACGGCGCGCAAGCCGCAGTACTTCTCGCCTTCCACAACGGCGATCGCGCTCGCGCTAAAAACCGAAAACGGTCTGCCGCCGAGCAGCCTCATATCTAAGACGTTCCAGCTTTCCCAGATCTGTCAGCAAAGCGGATCGTTTTTCTACTGCAGCACGACACTATCCGTGCCGTCGGGAGACGATGTGATTGGCGTGCTCGCATACGCCGGTAAAGCCCTAAATGGGTTTGCCTCCCCGGTGCCGCTTTCGTTTGCCGAGGGCGAAATCGTTATAGGCAGCGGCTCGAGCGCAGAGCCGGCAGGAGCCGATGACCCGACCGGCCGGCTTTCGGTTATTCTGGCACCGGTTATTCTGGGCGGTCAAGCCGTAGCAGCGTCCGGCTCGTCCACACCGGCACAGATGCAAGGCATCACGCTTAACGAGTTTATCGATCCGGGAAAAAACGTCATACCATCCGCCGCATATCAGGCGTTTCCGCCGCTGGCGAATACGCCGTACTTGACGGATTCCGATACTTCGGGAAATACGTCGTTGGAAGACGTAACAACCGGCATTTCCGGCGCGAGCATAGGGCTTTCATCGCCGTCAGATCAGATCGAGCTGCTGAACGGCGGTAAAGAACGTGCGGGCCAAAAAATCAACGGGACGCTGAAATTTACCGCGGCGCAAACGGATGCGACGTTTTCAATTCCCGCATACTTCGGCTTAAAAGGCTCGGTTACCGCGAACGTAACGATTCCGCCGCCGGGTGCGACTGCGCCGCTGACGTTTACCTGTGGCAACACCGGTTGCGTGGTGAGCTCCTGATGCGCGCGCCCATCCTGGCGTTGGCCGTTTGTGCATGCATGACCGCATGCGGGGGCGGTGGCGGCGGTGGTTCGGTTCCTGGTCCAATTAGGACGCCCTCCGGCCCCGGAGGCGCGGGTTCTCCGCCGCCAACCGCCACCGCTTCGCCCACGCCGGTTCCGACACCGAGTCCGACACCGGCCCCCTCCCCGACCGCCTCTCCGACTCCGGCAATCGCGACGTTGAAATTTACAGCTCGCCTGCCAATCAATGAACTCCACAATTACCTGGGCAGCCCAACGGTCTTCGGCGTTCGAGTTCTCAGCGTGGACGGCGCGCAAACAAATACGGTTGTGACCCAAGCGACGACGTGCGCTTCGGCAACATGCACGTTTTCCGCAAGCGTTCCGGCCGGCGCCGATACCCTGGCGATCACCTATGCCGCCGTTTTGACCGGACCGGTGTCCACACAAGATGCGCCATTAGCCTACGCCGGACAGGTGAACACGCAAGTCCCGGCGAGCGCAGGGACGGTGACCGTCAATCTCTGGGGAGTGCCCGCCTTCTATGAACTCGACGTTACCAATGCGTCGAGCTGGGCGGGGACGATGCCGCTGGTGATGCGGGTGGTCGACGCCTCGAATAGTTGTACGCCGAACCAGTCGCTCAACGGCTGTACATTAACGTCGTTTATCCCGGGCGGTTTCGCCGACCCGATAACGGTAACGGATACCGACGCCGGTGGTCAGAGCGGTCTGTCTTTGAATGGCGCCGCTCCCGCGCGTACGGTCACCGTGAACAAGTCCTCGGACACCCTTGCCCTGGTCGTCAAAGGGGGTGCCGATATTTCGCAAGCCTACGTGAGGGCCGCGGCCACGTTCGATGCGCAGGCCTTTCACAGTCCTTACGCCTCGCAAGTCCTGGCGCCATGGACGACGCAAGACGTGAACGGGCTCGGTTTTACGTGTACAAAAGGCAACTGTCAGACCACAGGGCCGGTCAACATCACGGTGCAGTAAGATTAATTTGAGATTCGCCGATACCTGGAGGCATGCGGACCACCCCGGCACTGCGGAAATGAACGAAGGCCTCGACTGCGATTTTACGCAGGGCAAACGACGCTGCACCTCGCAGGCGCAGTTTCTTTGCGCCAACTCGCACGTGCTCTGCCGCGCGCACGCCCGCCCGATACCGAGCACCCAGCGGCGCCGGAATACCGATCGCTTTTGCGCAGTCTGCCGCTCCAGCGAGATCACGGACTTCTTGCTCGACTCCGGCGAGGTTCCGGCATATCGGCGCGCCGACGACTTCGAAAACAAAACCTCGAAGACCGCCGAAGCTTCGTAGCAACACCAGCGTAACAAACGTGCGTTAGCATCACGTGGAACTCCGATCGGTGTTGTAAGATTGCTAACCTTTGCGAGACCTGCACCCAGAAACGGGTAACAGAGGAA
>DASRSF010000250.1:0-7230 GCA_035656615.1 Vulcanimicrobiaceae bacterium
GCAACTGGCGTACAACAAGCAGTTTCAACTGCAGACCGATCTGACGGGCGTGGCGCAAACGATGATGTCGTACCAGCCGCCCGAAGATCTCGACGTTGCCCAAGAAGAACTCGCGGAGCAGTCGATGCCGAAGGATATGAAGGACATCAAAAGCTACCTGCGCTTTGATGGACAGCGCGATGTCATCGACGGCGCTGAAAATGCGGCGGCGGATTCGGCGATCGCATTAGTGCAGACGCACTGTTCCGCTTCTAAGTAGCGCTCGTTCTCCAAAACGCCGCATTCCGAACCCGACGTTTTGAAAGGGTAGCCACCCCTTGTCATCCTGAGCCTGTCGAAGGACAGCCGAGCGCAGTCGAGGCACGCGGCGCTTCGACTGCGCTCAGCGGTGGTTCGACAAGCTCACCATGACAGTTCGTCGCCGGGCGCCCCCCTTGTCATCGTGCGCCCCCGTTGTCATCGTGCGCCCCCGTTGTCATCGTGCGCCACCCGTTGTCGTCGTGCGCCACCCTTGTCATCCTGAGCCTGTCGAAGGACAGCCGAGCACAGTCGAGGCGCGCGGATTACATTTCCGCTTTGGCGTTCGGGGATGGGTGGATCAGTGGGTTCTTTTCGGCGAATGCGCCTAGGGGGTTGGGTGTTACCCAGAGTTCCAGGTTCCACTGGGCGGGGAATGTGAAGACCTTCGTAACGGTTGCGGGGTCTTTTACTTTGCCGAGCTTTACCAGTGGTGCGACGGTGGGGTTATTGAAGTCGCCGCCGGCTTTGGTGAAGTCGGTGCCGCGAACGGCGTGTCCGTAGGACGCGTCGGTTGTGCCGGTCAGGATGTAGTGTACGTGGGCGCGGCTGACTTTGAACCAGCGTTGCGGGTTGACGTTCCAGATGTTCGGCGGTGCGGCGGAGTTTTGTGCAGTTAAGGGTATCGAGTAGTCGGCGCCGAGCAAATGGCCTTTGACGTCGTACCATAACTGGCTGGGTTGCGGCGAGGCCGGATTGGCCGCGCTGTTCCATTGCAGATTCGCGTAACTTATCGCTCCCGTGTCATCCTCGTTATTGTAGCGAAAATAGCCCGCAGCAACGGCGGCAGCGGGGGTGGGGAAGCGCGCGTTCAGATCTTTGGTGACTTGCTGCACGAACGCCACTTCGGACGGAAGAGGCGTATCGGGGATCTTGGGTTTGGCCGAGGCCATCGGTGCGGCATATGCATGTGCCGCGAATAAGCTAAACGCGATCAGCGTTAGCGAAAAAAGCCCACGTTTCATGGGATGCCTCCGTCGTTACGGTGTGCGGGTCGGCTGTACGCTGGGCGACGGTTTCGGCGTGGGTTCGTGAAATCCCGGAGGCGTTGCAAAGGGGGCCGGATCGAATCCGGGGTGCGGCGTGTCGAGCGATGACGCGAACGGTGGGGGCGTGCTCACGGCGACAACGCCGCCTCGAGCAACGCGAAGCGTCGCCGCGGTGCGAGCCCGGATGATCGTGCCCGGCCGAAGTGTGATATCCGATCCCTTGCGCAGCATGTGATACAGAAAATGTCCTGGGATGAAGATGTCGCCGACCGTGTCCGTAATGTCTCGCGTCGATGATTGGCCGGCGGTCACACGCGGGTTCACTAGTGCCGTCGGCGTGGTCAGGGGCAAAACTTTACCGGATGCCAGCGTAAGTGCTTCAAAATACATCTCGACGAAGCCGTCGACATTGCCGACCTGCGCGGGCGATGCCTGCGTAACGGCAATCGTTACGGGAGTGCCTGCGCGCGCGATAGTTTGGCCGCCGAGCACGATTGGATCGCGCAGATGCGCGCGCACGGCGGTGCCGGCTTTTTCGTGCGAGCTGATCGTGTCGTCCAATACAAAAAACAAACTCGAGTTCAGCGGAAGAACCACCGAATTCGGTGTCGTGAGGTTGGTATCGGTGACCGGTTCGTTGCGCGGCGGCGGCGGCGGCGTGGGGACGACAATTGCGCGGGCCATTTGGGGGCCCGCGCCAATACTCGCCACGGCGCAAAACGCTGCTATTCCGAGCACTCCGGCCCGAAACGAACTAGCTGGCTTTTTTCTGTGGTTTTTCGACTTGGGCTGAAGCTGCAGCACGTTTGCCTTCTTCAATGAGCTGTTTGACCTTCTGGCCACCTTTTTGTCCGATCTGCTCGTAGAAGTTGGGGCCGTACCGGTCGCGAGTGGCTTCGCCACCCTTCTTGCCGCCCTTTTTGCCAATTTGTTCGTAGAAGGCATGGCCATGCGCGTTTTTCGTCGCCTGGCCGCCCTTACGGCCGATTTCCGTATAGAAATCGGGACCGTACTTTTTCTTGACGGTTTCGCCGCCTTTTTGTCCGGCCTCCCGGACAGTCATCCCACCGCCTTTTTTAGGCGTGGGACCGTTGGGTGAGTTCGCCATATCTAAGTTTCTTGTAACCTCGGTTCTTTGCGCCGCCCCAGAAGGACGGCAATCTCATGCTCCATATACTAGAACGCAAGTTCGGTCCAGAAAGTTGGTATAGATTTGTTTAAGAACTTGGTCCGATGCCTGACAATCGTCGCACTCATCGTGCCGGCGCTTGGCAGCTCCTCAGGAACAACGGCCTCACCTTACGTACAAATCGTGGGACTGGAAGAGTCGCGTACCTTGGGTAACGGACGCCTGGCAGAATTCTTGAGCTCGACGGACCGCCGGGTTGCCTTGCGAGCAGTGTTAGCGATCGGCCGTACGAAGCAGTCCGCCGGAATTCCCTTGCTTGCGCACCTGACCAAGGACAACGACGTTGCGATGCGCGCGATGGCGGTTTACGCCATCGGGTTGATCGGCGGTCCGCCCGCCCGCGCCTACGCCCTGGCTGCCCTCAATGATAGCGCCGACCCCGTGCGCATTTCAGCATTGGACGCGACAGACCGGCTGGAATCTGCGCACGCTTTTTCTGCCGCACAGGAACGCATTGCGCAGCGGCGGGCAGCAGCGCTCTTGCAACGGGGCAGTTCGCTGGTTAGTGCGCGAGCGGCGACCGCGCTACAGAGCTTTAGCGGCGCAGCGGTGGGGACGGCCGCTGAGCGCGATCTCATTTCAGCCTCGCGGAACACGGATCCGTATGTGCGCTGGCACGTAATTTGGGCGCTCTTTCGCGGCTACGCGAAAGACACGCCACTCGCCGTGTTTTTCCATGCTCTCGATGACCCGGACGAAACGGTACGCATCCAAGCGGTACGCGGTGTGGGCAGGCATGGCGACCGTGCCGCGCTGGTAGCGCTGCGCGCGCGCCTTTCCGACCCGTCTTGGCGGGTACGGGAACAGGCCCTGGAGTCGATTGCGGTGTTGCAAGGCGGATCGATGACGGAACATCTGGCCAGCATTCCCTCGCAGGTGCAGACGCCCGCTCCGGTTGCGGATCGCTACGCTGGTTTGCCTGCACTTGCGCGCAGCGGCGCGCAAGGAAAGCCGGTCCGTCCGGCCACAAGCGCAATCATTACCCAACCGGCGTTGTGGCCGCAAACAGCGCAGCTGCTTACCGGACCGGCTGCGGGGCCGCATCCGCGCGTTCGAATCGTCACGACACAAGGCAACGTGTACGCTGAGCTCTATCCCGAGTGGGCGCCACTGACCGTCGAAAATTTTTTAAATTTGAGCGATCGCGGCTATTACGACAATAACCGCTGGTTTCGTATCGTTCCGGATTTTGTCGTGCAAACCGGCGATCCCAACGGAAACGGTAATGGCGACGCGGGGTATACGATTCCGGCCGAAGAGAATCCGATCGAGCAAGACGCGTACGTACTTTCGATGGGATTGAATTACACCAACCCGCCGAACGCGCACGCCATTCGCGATTCGGCGGGTACGCAGTTCTACATTACGCTCTCGCCGCAGCTGCATCTGGATCGGGATTTCACCGTTTTCGGGAAAGTCATTTCGGGGTTTGACGTGCTTGGGCGTTTGGTGGAGTCCGATAAGATCGTTCGCGTCGAGCGGATCGCGGACACAAGCGAATGAGCCGGCGTCTGCGTGCCCTCGCCTCCGGCATGCTGCTGTTTCTTCCGGCTTGCTCGTCAAATCCTCAGCGTCTGCCCGTCGGCGTTTCGCAATGCGCGGCATCCGCCGGCGCCGGCGGCGTGCGGCTGCACGCCGAAATCGAAAACCGTTCGGATCGCCCGATCTCCGAGCTGGTGATGAACAGCGTTTTTTATCAAAACTTTCGTTACGAACGCTTTAGCGCGCAAACGCGACTCTCGCAAGAGCTCGATCCCGGCGATCGTCGGGAAGTCGTCTTTGAACCGGATGCTGGGCGTGCGCCCGCGCCGGTTGGGGGTCAGGCGATGCGGTGCTACGTCACGCACATTCGCTATATGGACGGTACGAGCGCCGACGCGCCGGTGGACGGGAGCTAGAACGCTTTCTTCGTATCGATAAGAATCGTTACCGGCCCGTCATTGACAAGATGCACGTGCATATGCGCGCCGAACACGCCGCAGGCCACCGAAATGCCCTCACGTTCGAGCTCGCTGCCGACGAGCTCGTAGAGCGGTTTGGCAACGTCCTCGCGGGCCGCGGCGATAAACGACGGGCGCCTCCCTTTACGCACGTCTCCATGCAACGTGAACTGCGAGACCAACAGGACCCCGCCCGAAACCTCGACGAC
This sequence comes from Vulcanimicrobiaceae bacterium, assembly GCA_035656615.1. Lineage (GTDB taxonomy): Bacteria > Vulcanimicrobiota > Vulcanimicrobiia > Vulcanimicrobiales > Vulcanimicrobiaceae > DASRSF01. Next base: position 4,625 of record DASRSF010000250.1, read on the forward strand.
GCTGCGGTTCATCAGACCGTCATCGTCATTGAAGATGCGTAAATGCGCGATTTTCTCCGCCATGCTTTGCGCATCGCGCGCATCGTCGCCGGCTGCTACGCCAAGCAGCACGACAACGCCGCGCTCTATACTGCCCGTGGTTTGTTCGTCAACGGTGACATGCGCCTGCAAGACGCGCTGAACAACGGCTCTCAACGAAAACGCGGCGCGGAAACGGTCATCGCGTGAAGATGGACGAGAGTGCGAATAGCGCGTTCTCGCGCCGCTCGGCGACGCGACGGTAAAAATACCCGGCCCAGTGCGTTCCAAACGGAACGTAAATTCGAACCCGGTAGCCTTCGGTGACCAGACGCCGCTGCAGCGCCGGCCGAACGCCGTACAACATTTGAAACTCGAAACGATCGCTCGTAATGGAGTGTTCTTGGGCATACCGTTTGATCGCGGAAATCAAACGCCTGTCGTGGGTCGCGATGCCCGGATAATTGCCGCGCGTCAAAAGCTGCGCTGCGCATTGCAGGTATTGCAGGCGGATGTCGTTCATCGATTTGAGCGCAATGTCCGGCGGCTCGCTGTATGCGCCTTTGCACAGGCGAACACGCGCGCCGAGCGCTATCATCTGTTCGACGTCACTCGGGGTGCGCTTGAGGTACGCCTGCAACACGGGTCCAACGTTCTTGTGCGTTTCATATGCCCGTTCGAAGATCCGCAGCGTCGCCTGCGTGACGTTGGATCCTTCCATGTCGATGCGCACGAACGGATCGGAGGGGTTCGCGGATTGCGCGTACTCCAGCACCGCCCTCAAATTTTGCAGCGCAAGATCTTCGCTGAGCAATAAGCCCATCGCCGTCAACTTTACCGAAACATTGCTGCGCGCGCTGCTTGCGGCGATGCGGTCCAGCATGCGCAGATAGGTATCCCGCGTGGCAGCCGCGGCCGCCGGATCCAAGACGTCCTCGCCCAAAAAATCCAGCGTCGCCGTCATTCCCTGTGCATTGAGCCTGCGAACGGATTCGAGCGCGTCTTCGATGTGCGATCCCGGCACGAACCGCTTGGCTAAGAAGTAAAACCGCCGCGAAAACAGTGAATCGGGAGCGAAGACGCGGTCGAGCATGAGCGCGTCTATACGACGCGCCGCCGCAACCCCCATTGTGCGGCGATGACGATGGCGGCGAGCACGACGAAACCGTAGCACAGCGCAAGCGCGGGCCCGACGCCTTGCGCGGCGACGGTAACGTACAGTTCGACCGGAAGCGAGGTCGGGTGGTACGCCAAAATCGACGTGGCGCCGTATTCACCGATAGCGCGCATCCAAGCGAGCACCATTCCGGCGACGATATTCGGCGCCGCCAAGGGAAGCGCAACGCGAATGAAAATCGTCCCGCTGCCGGCACCCAAGGTTCGAGCCGATTCATCGAAGGAAGGGTTGAGCGCACCAAATGCGGCGGCCGCGGTGATCGCTACGAATGAGCCTGCAACGAAGAATTCGGCCAATGCTACGCCCCACAGCGAATCGACGAACACGATTCCGTGCGCCGCCAAAAAACTGCCCAGCGGCGTACGGCTGCCCACCGTTTGCAGCAGCATGATGCCTGAGGCAACCGGCGGAAACGCCAGCGGCAAGGCCAGAAGCGCGAGCGCCGTACCGCGTACGGCCGCCTTTGCTTGCGATAATGCGTATCCGGCCGGTACGCCCAGTACCGAGGCAATGGAGACGGCGATCAGCGAGGCGATCATCGAGACGCGCAACGCGTCTTGTACGGGCGCTTGCGAGAACGCGGCCGTGACGTGTGCGGGCGGGACCGACGTAAGCATCGCTACGACCGGCCCAAGCATAATGAGCACCAGCGCAAGCGCTGCGAGCGAAAAAAGCATTCCGGAACGGTCGTTCATCGTCAAAACTTTACCGAACCGTCAATTGCGTACTAGGCACCGTCTGCCGAAGACGGGAAGAGGGGTGAACGAGATGACGCAACGCAACTGGCGGGTTTTGATCGCGGACGACGATCCGGCTATCTGTACGCTTATCGAAACCGTGCTTCGCAATGGTCCGTACGACGTTACCGTACGCAACGACGCAGAATCGGCGCTTATCGCGATTGATGCGGCGTCCTATGACGTCGTGATCTGCGACTTCATGTTGCCGGGCATCTCGGGCATCGATCTCGTCGAGCAGCTTCGCGCACAGGAACGCACCCGCGCGCTGCCGGTCCTGATGGTCTCGGGCCATTCGAATCATGCGATGGACGGCCGCGCGAAAAGCGCCGGGGCTAACCTCTTTTTGAACAAGCCCTTTACGATTGCGCAATTGCGCGCAGCGATCAACAGCCTGCTCGCCGAACCGCACGCACAACCCGTTTCTTAAAGGGATGCGGCCGGCGCGGCTCGCATTCGCCATCACTTGCATCTCGTAAAGATCTTCGTCATCGCCCTTTCGTTGGGCCTGGATGTCTTTGCCGTCGGCGTCGGTGTAGGCATGCGAGGTGCGTCTACGGCGGTCAAACTTCGCATCGGGACGGCTTTCGCGTCGGCCGAAGTCATCATGAACCTGGCCGGCGTGGGATTGGGGCGGGTCGCAGGCCAGCTGCTCGGAAGCGCTGCCGGATACA
>DASRSF010000251.1:0-2879 GCA_035656615.1 Vulcanimicrobiaceae bacterium
CCTAAATACGCGGCTACCTTCGCCGACCGGGTGCCTGGGGCCGTAACGCGAATAATCCCCGGCGCCGGCCACTTCGTCATGGTCGAACGGCCCGCAGAAACAAATGCCTTGCTTCGGACGTTTCTGGAGGGAGCCGCGTAAGCGTTGAAAGGATTAGCGTTGCCTGGTAGACCGTTGCCACGAATTCTCACCGTTGGACTTCTGTGTTTGAGTGTGTCGCTGGCAGGCGCAGCCCGCCCGACCCCTCGCCCCACCGCGACCCCGAGCCCAAGCCCCGCGCCAACCGCGGAGCCGCCGCGCGCACTGCCGTTGGTGGTCGTTTTTCCATTTGACGCCAGTAGCGATATCAAGCCCGGCACTGGTGCGGCCGCGGCGCAACTCTACGTCCAGCAAATGAATGCGGCTGGCGGAATCGATACGATTGCCGCACCTGCATCGGTCAAACGCACGGACTATTCTACATATGCATCTGGAGTGAAAGCCGATTACTACTTAGCCGGTTATATGACGCCGCTCGGTAACGGCGTTTCGGTGGTGGAGCAGGTCGTTTCCGTTCGCAGCGGGACGATCGTATACGGTCAAACCGCGCAAATAGAATCCTTTCAGGACGCCACCGCGCAAGCACGGATGATTCATGACGGGATCGTTGCGCTCGAAAAGCAGATATCCGACGCGTATACCAGCGCTCAAGCAACTGCAACGTCAACGCCGTTGCCGAGTAATCAAGCAAACCTTGCGCAAGGCTTTTCCGGATTGAAAACGCTCTTCAAGCATAAGGGCCCCGCGACACCGGTACCCGCGGCCGCAAAGCCGCGCAAAGGCATTATCGTTGCGCATGTTGCAGGCCCGCTTCCCGCATCCGATCTGACCAAGGCTACGAACGAGCTGTACACGACGCTTGCTGCGCACTATAACACGCGCCTGGTAACGTACGGCTCGCAGAATCTTACCGTTCAAGCGGACTCGATCTGCGGAAGCGATCGAAATAATACAATTGCCGGTGGGACGGCGTCCGCAAAGCTCGTGCATCACACGTTCGGCAGCAGTCCCCAGTATACGTTTGCGCTCACCGTTTACACGTGCTTCGGCGCGAAACTGGCCGAGGCAACTGGTACCGGAGCTTCTCTAACGTCGGCGGTGCACGCAGCGGCCGAATCTTACGCCTCGACGCATCCCGGCAACAGCTAAAGCAGTCCCGGCGGCAGATCGGTCTGGATGCGTTTGCGATCAAGGTCGATTGACGTAATGAATTGCGATACCATGGGAACGAGCTTTCCGCCGACGACCAACATATCAGAACTGGGATAGTGTTCAATGCGCTCAACCCGGCCGAGCGAAGCTCCCGAGGGATCGACTAGCTCGCAGCCTTCCAAATCGATGTCTAAAAACTCGCCGGGCTCCAAGACGATGCGAGCGCGATCGGCAAAAAGAATTGCCCCGGCATAACGTTGCGCCTCGTCAGCAGTGGTAACGCCTTCAATCCGTACTAGAAACCGGTTCTTGTGATCCCGCACGGACACGAGCGTTATTTCTTCGGATACTCCACCGGAAAGCTGCGCACGAAAGCGCGCTTGCTCACGAAAGAGTGGACGGCCCGCTCCGCTCGGATCACATTTGAGTTCCCCATGAATCCCGAAAAGACCGGCGATGCGTCCGGCCGTTACTTCATTCGGATTCGACGGCATCGTCGCCGGCTTCGCCCTCTTCTTCGGAAAGATCGTTGGTGTCGAAGATCTCGACCGCAACTTTTCCTTCGGCCGTGGCGCGAATGATCGTTCGCAATGCCTGCGCAACACGGCCGTTGCGGCCAATGACTTTACCGATGTCTTCGGGATCGACGATGAGCTCGATTGAAGCCGGTTCCGCCTGCTCGGGCGGGAAGTTGTCGACTATCACCGCGTCGGGGCGCTCCACGAGTTTTTTCGCCAAGAACTCCAACAGCTCGGCAGCTCGTGCGCGTGCGGCTTCAGGATCGGCCGGCTCGCGATGCGGGGGCCCATGCCGCCGCAGTTTCGAACCGCCGGAGACTTTGCGATGGCCCGGGCTGCGGACTCCGCCGGTGCCGGTTCTACGGCGCGGACGGTCGTCTTCGGGCTCGATGTCGTCGATGATCGTCTCATCGCTGGCGATCTTGCGGGCGCCTAGCGTAGAGCGACGCTCGCCCTCTTCCGTTTCTTCGCCGAAGAGGCCGAATTCATCATCGAATGAGCTCATCTACTCCGCGCTTTCCGACTTTGCTTTTCGTTTGGATTCAGGAACCGTACCACGTTCCATAATGCCCTTTTCAGCAAAAAGCCGCCGCACCGTGTCCGAGGGTTGGGCACCTTTGGCCAACCACGACTTCGCTTTTTCTTCGTTCACGACGATCGTGCGTGGTTCCGTACGCGGATTGTAGTGGCCCAGGACTTCGATAAAGCGGCCGTCCCGTGGAGACCGCGCATCGGCCACCACGAAGCGGTATGTCGGCTGTTTTTTGGCGCCCATGCGCCGAAGTCTGATTTTTACCATGTTCCTTATCCGTAGTAGCTCGCGTTACGCACGCGATGATTGCGAGAGAAAATTTTTGCGCTTCTTTCCGCCGCCGAAGCCCATCTGTTTCATCATTTTGCGGGCCTCTTCAAACCGTTTGACCAGACGGTTTACGTCGGAGACTTGTGTTCCGCTGCCGGCGGCGATCCGCTTACGGCGTGACCCATTGAGGACATCCGGGTTTTGACGCTCGCGTTTGGTCATTGAACAAAGAATAGCTTCAATGCGCTTGATATCCGCTTCCGGGATCTCGAAATCTTTGGGTAGTGAGCGCGAGAGACCGGGAATCATTTTCAGAATGTCGGTCATCGACCCCATCTTGCGAACTTGCCGCATCTGATCCAGAAAAT
>DASRSF010000252.1:0-13042 GCA_035656615.1 Vulcanimicrobiaceae bacterium
GGACCAGCCGCCGTTCATGTGGTCGCACAATCCAAACGTCCAGCCGGTGTATCCGCCGAACGTGCAGCAAGCCCGGGATTTGCTGGTGCAAGCCGGCTGGGCGCCGGGCGCCGGCGGAATCATGACCAAGAACGGGCAGCCGTTGACGCTGGTCCTCGTGAGCAACAACAGCAACGTTACCCGCCGCAAGAACGCCGTGGAAGTCCAGCAGATGCTCCGGCAAGCCGGAATCGAGGTGGAGATAAAATACTACCCCGGCGACGTGCTGTTTGCGCCGGTCGGTGAAGGCGGCATTCTTCAGAGCGGTAAGTTCGATTTGGCCCTGGCCGGGTGGTACGCGGGGGTCGATCCCGATGACGCCTCCCAGTTCACGTGCGCCAACGTGGCGCCCGCGGGCTACAACTATTCGCGCTACTGTTCTCCCGAGATGGAAGCGGAGCAAAAGCTCGCGCTCTCGAATTACGACCGTCCCACTCGTAAGAAAGCGTATTACAACATTCAAGATCTGCTGGCGCGGGACGTACCCGAGATTTTTTTCTACTATCTTCGTACGATGCACCCGATTAACGTGAATTTCAAAGGTTTTGCACCCAACCCGGTAACGGAGTCCTGGAACGCATGGCAATGGAGTATTTAGGCTCACCCGAACCCATCGGCCGCATTCCGGAGATTAATTGGCTGCGGAAAATGATCGTCGAACGGGCGCTCACCCGAGGCGATTACGTGTTGTCCGGAGGCGCCCGGAGCGACTACTACATCGATAAATTCCGCCTGTTTTCAGACCCGCAGGTGCTGCGCCGCATCGCCCGGCTGTTCGTTCCGCTCATTGCCGAGATCAATCCGGATCTCATAGCCGGAACGGAGCTCGGAGGCGTCGTCATCGCGACCGCCGTCTCGCAATTGAGCAACATTCCGCTGCTGGCCGTCCGCAAACAGGCCAAGGGGTACGGCGCGTTTCCCGGAGAGTACGTAGAAGGGGCCTACGAGCCCGGCCAGCGGGTATTGCTGTTGGAAGACGTCGTGACCAGCGGCCGCGAGCTGCTCGCCGCCAAGAGCCGCCTTGAAGAGCTGAACCTGCGGGTCACGTGCTGTGCTGTTGTCAGCCGCGGACTGGCGCCGGTCCGCTCGCTCATACAATTTGCGCTCCCCCGGGGCCAGGCCCAGACGGAAAACTAGCTCCAGTGGGAGGCCCGGCGTCCACCCGTTTGGACGCCATACAGGGTAAAATAGCCCAAAATAGGGAGGCGCGCTCCGAAATTCACAATCTTTTCCCAAGCAAACCCCAATGGTATAGGGAAGACACCTATCATCCGTTGTAGGTTAGGGGTCGGCGCTTAACCACGGCGTGTATTCTCGCGGGGGGAGTTTCGTTATCTTGCATGCTCAGGAGGCGAGCACTCAAAGGACCATGGATCGGCCACGCGAGCAGCTCGCGCGTCTGAGGGCTCTCTGGGACTTGGGGCTGTCCGACGACACCCCGCAAACCCAGATCGATGCCGTCCTACGGGAAGCGCGGGCGGCGCTTGGCTGCGACTATGTCGAGGTGTGGAACGAAGACGCTCATCAGCGAACGGCCTACGCGGCGGACGATGAGCAGCACCGCGCCATCGGTACTTCCCCGCTAATCCGAGGCTTGACCGGGGACAAGCCCGCGATGTTCTTTCGCGACCCCGCCGAGCATACGCCGCTGCAGGAAGTGCTTCGCTCACTGGGGTGGTGCACGGTGCTGCTGCGCAGCTTCTCGACCGGGCAGTCGCGTTCAGTCCTCGGTTTTGCGTGGAAGAACCTTCGTACGAGCTTCGTAACTGATTCGGAGTTGCAGTACGTGGACTTTTTGGCACATGTCGTTTCGCGTTTGATTGAGCTGAACGAAAAGCAGCGCCTGATCAACGACAAAATGTTAATCGATCCGCTCACGGGTCTGCACAACCGTGCGGCTACGCTGGATCAGATCGCGGTCATGCTTTCCTCGGCCAATCGCACCGGAACGCCGCTTGGCGTGCTGTACGTCGACCTGGACGGTTTCAAAGCGGTCAACGATTCGTACGGACACGCTTTCGGCGACAAAGCCATCGCCGAAGCGGCGGCACGCATGCGCACGGCGCTGCGGCGGCATGAGATCGCCGGACGAATCGGCGGTGACGAATTCGCCGTGCTGGTCAATTTCACCGAACACCAAGAACTTGAAGCGATCGCTCTGCGCTTGCTGACCGCCATTGCCCAGCCGATGCGGTTCGGTAATGTTGAAGTCAATCTTACGGCAAGCGTGGGAATCGCCATCTTCCCGCAAGACGGCACGAGTGCCGACGATCTGCTCGCGCACGCTGATTCGGCGATGTACGTCGCCAAGCGCCGGCGCGGTTCCGGCTTCGCGTTCTTCGACGGTTCGGGCCAACCGCAGCAGGAGGACGCAACCCCAGCTGAGGTGAGCCGCCCGGATGAGCCGCTTCCCGATACCGAACAGCCGTTTATTCTTTGTTTCCAACCGATCGTCGATTCGCGCACCGCGCGCATCATTGCGGCGGAGTCGTTGATTCGCTGGCTCGATCCCGCGCGCGGGCTGGTGCTGCCGGATCCCTCCGAAGAGCATAGCGGAATATCTCGCGTGCCCGCACACGTCGACCGGGAAGTGCTTCAAGCGCTGCTGGGCGGCGAGAAGTACCGCGAAATTTTGCGCGCGCTTCCGATTCACGTCAACGTGAGCGATGCTACGGAAGATTTGCTCGACGCCTACTCCGCATCGCAACAGTCGATCGCGATCGAGCTGCCCGAACCGCTGGTGGCCGAGGACCCGGATCGCTACGTGCGTTTCATCATGCAGATCCGCGAGCGCGGCTTTAGCGTCGGCCTTACGAATTACGGTTACGCGGGGCTGGCGCTGCGCGTCATCGCCGAACTGCCAATCGACTTTATCAAGATTGGGCCCAAACTGGTTCCCGGCAAAGTTTTTGGTACCGGTTCGGCCGCTGCAGCGAAAGCAGCAATAAAGCAAGCGCACCACTTCGGTTGGACGGTCATCGCGGAAAATGTCGAAGACGAGTCGCAGCGCGAATGGCTGGTCAATGCCGGGGTCGATGCGCTGCAAGGCTACTACATCTGCAGCCCGCTCACGCAAAGTGATTTTTCCAACTGGCTGCGATACCGGGCGGCCCAATGATTGCCACGGTCTCGCTGCGCCGCACACGGTTGACTGCGCGCCTCAAGCAGGCGTTTGAACGTCCCGCGACGCTCATTTGCGCGCCCGAAGGCTTTGGCAAAACCACCGCCATCCGTCAATATTTTGACGCGCATCCGGCGGCGACGCTCGAATTGGGCTTGCTGCCCGAGCACGGTTCGCTGGTTGCGTTTGCACGCGCGCTCGCAGACACGCTGGCCCCCGTTGCTCCCGGTTTGCGTTCCTCGTTTGCGCGAGCTATCGAATTCGCGCTGCAAGCGGATCAGCCGGATCAGGAATTGGCGATCTGGGTACTTGGCCACATCGACCGCGAGGCCCGGCGAACGATCCTCATCGACGACCTGCACCATGCTTCATCGGACGAACGCATCTTCAACCTGATCGAGCGACTGGTCAAAGACTCGCCGCTGGGATACCACTGGCTAATTTCTTCGCGTTCGCTGCCGCCCGACGTCGAGCGATGGAAGAGTTTGAACCTGTGCTCGTCCCCGCTGGACGAAAATGATCTGCGCTTCACGCAAGACGAGATGCGCGAAATTACCGCGACGTGCGGTTTGACCCCGGCACAGGGCCAATCACTGCACGCCATGACCGGCGGATGGCCGCTGGCCTTTAGTTTGGGCAGCAGCATGCCCAAGTGGATCGAGCGGCTGCAAGTGCTTCGTCCCGGCAGTGCCGAGGGTCTGTACGCATTCTTTGCCGAGCAGTTTTTCTTGCAATGCGATCCGCAGCTGCAAAAATTACTGCTCCATACCTGCGTGCTCACGAAGCTCGACACGGACTTCATTGCCGAAACGCCGTGGGCGGATGCGTGGGTTACGCTTCAGTGGCTCGCACAAGACGGAAGGCTCGTTTCCTTCCGGCACGACGGCTCGGTGCAACTGCGCGACCTGTTCCGGGACTTTTTGGAACACCGCCTGGAGGAAACATCCGAAACGACGATCGCGGGTGCCTGCACGTTCGCCGCCGGTCTGCTGGAGAATTGCGGCCGCGTCGCGGACGCACTGCGGCTCTATGCGCGCGCCGGAAACGACTTGGGGATTTTGCATCTGTGCGAGCGTTACGGCTTTGCGATGATCGACGAAGGCCGCCTGGACGATCTGCAATCCGCGCTTTCAACGATTGATTCCGAAACGGCCGGACAGAACGCCGTGGCACTCGCGGTTCGCGCGATCGCCGCATCGAACGCCTCGCAAAGCGACATCGCGGAATCCTGGTATTTGCACGCGACCGAGAAGGCCGAAAACCCCGTGCTGCGCGCCGAGATCGCCTACCGGTACGGTTTGGAGCTCGTTCGGCATGGCCGGCGCGACGGCATCGAATTACTCGAACGTCACGTCGGCGGGCCGCTGCCCACCGAGCTCGATGCATCGCTGCGCGCTTCACTGGCAACCGCGTACGTTTTAGTCGAACGGTTCGACGACGCCCGGCGTATGATGGCCAGCGCCGTAGCACTGCTGGATATACATTCGTCCAAACAGCTGCAGGCAAAGATTCACCATCACGCCGCGTGGGTGTCGTTGTTTACCGGCCAAATCAACACGGCCATGTCCTCCGCCTCGCTCGCCGTTCAGCTCGCGATCGAATGCGATATGTACGAAGTGGCGGCACGCGCGTACTCGGTACTCTACAACGTTTCCTACGACGTCGAAGACAATCCGAAGACGTCATTGGAATTGCTGGATCGCATTTTGGATTGCGGATTGAAAGCCGGCAGTGCCTCGATGCGGCTGTTTGCGCTGCTTGGAACGATCGATCTTCGAGCCGAGATCGGCGATGCCGAAAGCTTGGCGGCCATCGAGCAGATGATCGACGCGCACGGCATCGAGTACTCCGACCGCACCACCAGCGAGACGCTGCTTCCCGCGGAAGCCCTCACCTTAGCGGGGCGGGGCCGCTTCGCCAAGGCGTACCGCCTCATCTTTCCGACAGGCGAGCGGCAGGTCACACCCGACCGGCGCGCCCTGCGTTTTTCCGAGATTGCCTTCTACGCCGCCGCCGCCGGACTAGCAGAGGAAGCGGAGGTTGCCCTGCTTGAGGTGAAAGCCCGGTTAAAGGAGTGCGAGCAGTCCGCGCGTCGCACCATTCGGACGCAGCTGAACCGGGCGCTGGCAACGCGTTTGCTGGGGCGTACCGGCGAAGCACGGGCGATTTTGGAATACGTGGCGCGCTTTATCGGCATGATGTCGCCGCGGCTGCGAGCACTCAATGATTGCGTTTCGGCGATCTTTCGGCATTGGGACGGGATCGACAACTACAACGAGATCTACGAAACGCTTCGCGCTCTCCGGCTAGCGGATTTCGGGGGAGTGGCAGCCGCGATTGCCGCGCTCCCCAGCGTTCAGGAGGAAGCAAAGAGTGCTTGAACAGCTGACACCCGGCGCCTCGGTCGCCCGTCGACTGCAACACTTGCGCAGAGAGATTTCCAGCCGCGCGATTTCGCGTACCCTGGCTCCGGAACGCCGTTCGATTCTCGCCGAAGTCGTCGCCAAACGGACGCTCGATCGCCTGGTCGATTGGGCATCCCGGCGTGACCAGGACGGCGTCTTTGCCTGGGTTGACTCGGTGCTCGCCGAGCATCCGCAGGAGAACCGGCTCTACAACCTTCTGCCCTCGACGGTCAGCGCGGCATTGGACGTCCTTTCGGAGGATATGTACCTACCGGCAGACATCCGAGCCGGCCTAACCGATTTGCAGCAGCGAATCGACGTCCACATCGGCGCGGTCTGCATCAAGCGTCAGGAGAACGACCTGCATGCGGTCGATCCGATCGACGCGAAAATCGACGAATTGCTCTTTCGGCTGTCGGCGCAAGACTCGCTGACCGCCGAGCACTCGCGTTCGGTCGGCATGTGGTGCTGGCGCATCGCCAAGCGCCTTGCGCTCTCACGGACGGACTCGTATAGCGTAACCCGCGGCGGATTGCTACACGACGTCGGGAAGACCTCGACGCCGCTGGAAATCTTACTGGCCGACCGCCGGTTGACCGAAGACGAGTGGACCGTTATGCAGCAGCACGCCGTGGCCGGCGAACAGATCATCACGGACATTGCTGAGTTGCGCGAATTCCGTCCCGCTGCACGATCCCACCATGAACGGTTCGACGGCCGGGGCTATCCCGATGGCCTAGAGCGGGGATCGATCCCCTTCATCGCGCGTGTGGTGTGCGTCGCCGATGCGTTCAACGCCATGATTGCCCGGCGCCCGTACCGCGCCCCGTTGCCTCCTACGCATGCCATCGAAGAGCTGAAAAGAAACAGCGGGACCCAATTCGATCCCGCTGTCGTGGAAGCGATGATTGATGTCGTGCTTAGCGGCCGATGATTGCCTGCAGCCAGCTTAAATCGATCCGCATCGTTGGTCCTCCGGCTAATCCGGAGAGCACCAAGAACTTCGGAACGGCACTGGCACTATCTTTACGGCTCGGTCCGGGCACCGCACTGGCACTGTCCTTGCGGCTCGGTCCGGGGACCGCACTCGCGCTGTCCATGCGGCTGGGTCCGGGCACCGCGCTGGCACTATCCATGCGAGAGGCCTTTGGAACCGCACTTGCGCTATCCGCCAATGCCGGTGAAGCTGCGCAGACGAACGCAATCGTTCCAAAAAGAAGCGTCTTATACGAGGTCATAACGGCTCCAATTACAGCGAAAAAGCAAGAAGCGGCAAGAGCGCTTTTCAACATCGTACAGGTCCAGGGGGCCGCTGATAGCTGCCACCGATACCAGCACTTTGCTTACCTTGGGGGAGGAAGCTACTCGTGATGATAGGTACGCGGCGCACGACATCCGCACAAGATCAGCGCGCGGAGGCGGCCCCGGAACAACTCGAGGTCCTGGAACGGCGCGCCACACCCACGCTGTTCATCATCGACCGCCGCTTAAAGGTGCTCTTCTACCGCGCGGACCCCACGGAGCGGCGCAAGGAGTTTCGTCCCGCGGATGACGGCTCGCTTCCGCCCTCGCTCGAATACACCGTACTCAAGCTCCTGGCGCAGGCCGACGAAAACCCCGATCGCGTTTGGCGTGCCGCCGTCGGATCCTCAGTTGCCGTTCGCGTCGTCGAACTGGCCGGCGGCTCCGCCACCAGCTACGCGATCATGGTCGAACGCTTCGCGCTTCGCGACCAGATGGAGAACGTCGCCAACCGCTACAACCTCTCGCCCCGCGAACGCCAAGTACTCGGCCTGGTCGTCAAAGGCATGCGCAACGACGAGATCGCCCAGCACCTCTTCATCTCCAAGTCCACCGCCATCTTCCACGTCAAACAACTCCTCACAAAAACCAGTTCGCGCAACCGCACAGAAATGGTCGCCAAAATCATCGCCTAACCGCCATGCGCTGCTGTTAGCCGCCGTGCGTTGCTCTTACCGCCATGCGTTGCTGTTAGCCGGCCTACCGCTTTGCGTGCGTTGGGCAGAATTGTCATGGTGAGCTTGTCGAACCACCGCTGAGCTTGTCGAAGCGGGCATGCCTCGACTGCGCTCGGCTGTCCTTCGACAGGCTCAGGATGACAAAAAGAACGTCCACCATGACCAAAAGTATGCTGGCGATGACAAACGTGAGATCGGTTGAGGCGCTGCCCTTAGAGATACCCGAGTACATCCTCCGCATGCCCCTCAACCGCAACCTTAGGCCAAACTTTCAAGATCTTCCCCGACCCGTCGATAAGGAACGTCGACCTCTGCACGCCCTGGGTAACTTTCCCATACATGTTTTTCTCGACGATGACCCCGAAGGCGTCGCACAGCTTGGAATCGACGTCCGCCAGAAGCCGAAACGGAATGTCGTACTTTTCTTTGAATTTTTGGTGCGATGCAACGGAATCGCGGCTCACGCCGACGATGTCTGCGCCCTTGCGCTTGAAGCGCGCGTACGCGTCGCGAAACTGCGACGCTTCGTTCGTTCAACCGGGGGTGTCGTCTTTCGGATAGAACCATAAGACGAGCGGTTTGCCGAGCAGCGTGGACGTGTTTACGGTCTTGCCGCTGTCGTCCAGCACGGTGATATGCGGAACTTTGGCGCCTTCAGGAAGCACGGAATACCCCTTTCACGCCGCTCGAAACTGCGAGAGCGGCACAATGTATAAGAGCCGGTCTCCCGGCCGGCTTTCGGTGAAATCGCGAACCGGGAACAATTCTCCGCCGCGCCATGCGTAAAGAACAATCGTTCCTTGTGCGCGCGGCATGCCGGTAGACCGGTCGCGTTCACCGATGTTGAACGTTTCGCCGGCGAACTGGATCCGCCCGCGCGATCCCGGAAAACGTGACAATCCCGCGATGACCGGCGCGGTGAGATCGCCCGCTGAAAACGATTTGGCAATCTTGAAGTTGCGTACAACGGATCGTGAAAAGACCGGATCGGTAAGGCGCATCACGATCGGCAGGCCGGCATTGCGGTCGAGCGCTCCCAGGCCGTTTCCAGATTAGCGGTGTCGCTATCGGTTACGGCAACCAGACTTTGCGCGGTTCCAACGCTGCAAAAGCCCAGCGTGTCGTCGCTGGTCGCATCGGCGGCGATAAGGTCGATGCGGCGGCTGCGCGCAAGTTCCAGCAGCCAGGCACTCGGGCGGCGCTCCACGACGACGACGCGTTCGTTCATGGCAAGCAGAAAGTCGATCACGCGCGTGCCGACGTTTCCGGCTCCGCAAACGATGACGTGGTCGTCCGCATGTATACGGCGCAAGCCCGCCAGCGCGGTTTCCTGCGCGCGGTTCAGCGCCGAGCTCAGGGTGGCGATCAGAATCCCGCCCAGCGTCACACCCATAAGCATCACGGCGACTGCAATGAGCATCGCTGCTGCTCCTGCGTGCCGCAAGTAGGGGGTAATGTCGCCGTAACCAACCGTGAGCATCGTGCTCGCGGTAAAGTACATCGCTTCGACGAACGTCAAGTGCAAACCGAACATAAAATACACCGTCGCTGCAAAGAACAGCAATCCGCCGGCCGCAATAGCGTAGATCAGCAGACGCTCGGAACGGATTGCGGTGCGCAATGCTTCACGCATGCGCTTGCGGCGGCGGCCGCCGCGCACGGTGCGTACGCGCCGCTGGGCGCGCACGGGCCAAGCGCTCTGCAACAACTGCACGGGACCGCAGGCGACGATCCGGTCCTCGCTCGTAAAGGCATGCCGCGGTTTCGGTGCGATCTCATCGTTTATTGCCACGATACGCACTCCTAGACGGCGCTCGGCATCCTCGACGCTCGACTCGCTCAAGCCGAAATGACGCGCCTGCCGTTCCGAAAAACCGATAAGTGGACCATCCGCGGCAGGAAACTGCACCGCGTACAGGCACGACGGATCCAACGCGGCCGCCGCAAACGTCGCGGCAGCATGCGCTGCCGGCGATATTGCCGTGCAAGCCGTTAGATTTTGTTCAATCTTCCGTCCTAACCCGCGATTGAATTGACGCAAGACAATCCGGATGGAAGGGTTGAGATCACGTGCTTTGAGCGCCACTTGTAAATTCAGGCCATCATCGTCGCAAACGGGCATGATGCATTCCGCTTGCCGCACGCCGGCAGAGGCAAGCGACTCATAGTCATTCGGCGGCAACGGCACATACGAAGCGCCCATTCGTTGAACGCGCGCGCTCACGTCTTGCGTGGGATCCCACATGACGGCCACGCGATGTCCGCGCGTCACGCTGAGCTCCTCGCACATGCGCAGCGCAAGGTCATTCGCGCCTACCACAATAATCAGAGGCAGGTCCGTCATGCCGCAACCTTCGCCGGATCCAGAGAAGCTCCGCCGCGCGCACCCGCTGGCCGTACGCCTCATCGAGGCATTGCCCGCAGGAGCGCGCGTCATCGAAATCGGTGCGGGGCGCGGACGAAATACCGAGGCCTTGCAGGCCGCCGGAATGCATGTTCAAGCGATTGCTGATCCTGATGCACCGCATTTCGCAACGCAACCGGAATCGTTCGATGCGGCGCTCAGCACGCATGCGTTCCTGCACGGCACGCTTGAGAGCGCGGCACACATGATCGCCGCTGCCGCGCGGGCACTGCGTGCGGGCGCGCCGCTGTACTGTACGTTCGCTTCCGTTTCAGACGCGCGCTTCGGCAAAGGCCGAAAACTCGGCGAAGCAACCTATGCTCCCGAAGAAGGCGCGGAAGCGGGAGTCGCACACGTCTACTTCGACCGCAAACGGCTCGTGGATCTTTTAGAACCGCTTTTTACGATTGACGAGCTAACCGAAACGCCGGCGGATACAACCGTCGGAAGATGGGCGCACGCCGATCCTCCGGCGGGCACTGTGCATTGGTTCGTGCGAGCCTGTAAACGGGCGGGCTAGTAGCGAGGGATCTGCGGGTCGATCCGCTCCGCGTACGCATCGATCCCGCCTGCAACGTTGCGAGCGCGTTCGAAACCTTGCGTTTGCAGAAACCGCGCGACGGCATCGCTGCGGTGACCGTGGTGACACAGCACCGCGATGTCCGCGTCGCTCTGTAATTCGTTTATTCGTTGCGGAAGGTCGCGCATGGGTATATGCAGCGCACCGGGCAGTGCAGCGCGCGCCACTTCGTACGACTCGCGCACGTCGAGCAGCACAAACTCCCGTCCGCTCGCGCGCCACTGCGCAAGCTCTTCTACCGACATATCGGCCACCTTAAGGCTGCGGCTGAACGGCGATGAGGTTTTGCATGGGGCTGGAGGCATTGGCATACAGCCGCTTCTCCATGCGGCCCGCCATGTACGCCAGGCGTCCCGCTTGTACCGCCAGGTTCATGGCCTGTGCCATGGCGAGGGGATCGTGCGCGGTCGCGATACCCGTATTCATGAGAACCGCGTCAACTCCGAGCTCCATGGCTATTGCCGCGTCGCTGGCCGTTCCAACGCCCGCATCCACGATTACCGGCACGTTCGCGCGCTCCTTGATGATGCGAATCGAATACGGGTTGCAGACACCCAGACCGCTGCCGATAGGCGCTGCAAGCGGCATCACCGCAGCGCAGCCCGCTTCTTCTAACTGCTTGCATGCGACCGGATCGTCGATGACGTACGGCAGCACCGTAAAACCCTGACGCACCAGTTCGGCCGCTGCGCTTAAGGTTTCGCGCGTGTCGGGATACAGCGTCTGCGGATCGCCAATCACCTCGAGTTTGATGAGATCGGTATCGAGTAATTCACGAGCCAGCTGCGCCGTAAGAACCGCCTCTTTTGCATTGTAGCAGCCGGCGGTATTCGGAAGAATCGTGTATCGCTCGCGATCGATGTAGTCGAGCATCGTTTTGCCGCTGCGCTCGTCCAAGCTGATGCGGCGGATAGCGACGGTGATCATCTGCGTTCCGCTTGCCGCATGCGCGGCTTGCATTACCTCTAAGGTGGGGTACTTTCCCGTGCCCACGATAAGGCGGGACGTAAATTCGCGGTTCCCAATGTTCAGCGTATCGTCCATGTTCTTTCCTATTGATTTATCCACCGGCGACGGCATTGATGATTTCAATGCGGTCGCCGTCTTGAAGGGCTTCATCGGCAAAAGCGGCGCGCCGGATCACGCGGTCGTTGCGTGCGACGGCGATACCGGCCGGCGGTGCATTGAGGTTGCTAAGCAACTGCGCGATTGTCAAACCGTCGGGCAGGTCGTGCTCCTTGCCGTTGATCGATGCTTTCACGGATATCTATTTCGCTACGAAGCGCCGGCTTTCGTTCTCGGCGCGATCCACCAGGAAGGCAGCGTACTCACCGAGGGAAGCGCCGGCGATTTGCGCCGCAACCATGTTCGCTGTTTTCGGTGCGAGCAAAATGCCATTTCTGTAGTGACCCGTCGCCAAGAAATAGCCGTCACGGGCAGTGGGGCCGATAAACGGGCGATCGTCCGGCGTACCGGGTCGCAAACCCGCCCATGTTTCCGTGATTGGGAAGTCCGCCAACGCGGGGAGGGCCGCGGTTGCCGCCTGCAGCAAGTCACGCAGCCCGCGCGGCGTCACATGCACGTCGGTTGCCTCTTCTACGGTAGCGCCTATCAACAAACGCCCGTCCGCACGCGGCACAAGGTATGCTCCGGGCACCCACACCGGCCGCCGTATATAGCCGGCCGGAATTTCGAGGCAGAGCATCTGGCCCTTTACCGCTCGAACCGGGGGAACGCACTGCGGTGGGACACCGGCCAACCCCGCTGCCCACGCGCCCGCCGCATTGATGACCGCTCCGGCGGCCCGGTATCCAAGCGCGGTGCGAATGCCCAACACGCGCCGCGCGTCAAACTCGATCGACAGCGAAGGTATACCGGTCTGAATCTGAACGGCACGGCTGCGACACGCTTCCAAAAGCGCCCGTCCCAGCCGGCGATTGTCGATCTGGCCTTCGCGGTGGACCAGGAGTGCGCCCAATACCCCGCGTCCCAATGCCGGCTCCTGCAGCACCGTTTGGTTGCGCGTGAGCATATCTGCCGCGCATCCGCTTTTGCGCAGCTGCGCAGCTCGATCTTCGAGTTTCGCTAATTCTCCCGCATCGTAGGCCGCGTGCACGATTCCGTCCAAGCGCAGCTGCGGATCGATGGCGCCGCATGCGCGTACATCGGCCACGAAGCCGGGATAGAGCGCCAGCGACTCTTCGCACAACCGCTGGGTATGAGAATCCGGCATGTGCTCGCTTCGCGGCGCGAGCATTCCGGCGGCCGCCCACGATGCGGCTCGCGCCGGTTCACCTCGATCGAAAACGCATACTTCCGCTCCGCGCCCGGCAAGCTCGAAAGCAATCGCCAATCCGATGATTCCGGCCCCGACAATTGCTACGTCCGCGTTATCGGAGCTCCTCAACATGCTAGCGGCCAGTTCGCAAAAACGACCCTAGTGCCTCCGAGTTTCGATGAAAGCAAGCTGACGAACGGCACCAGGACCCCGAGTAAAAGGGAAAGCGCTTACCA
>DASRSF010000253.1:0-2821 GCA_035656615.1 Vulcanimicrobiaceae bacterium
GACGCCTATGTGGCGCAAGGCCACGACGTGTTGGTCGTCGATTCGTTGTGGGAGCACGGCGGCGGACGCCGCGAAAACGTGCCGGCGCAAGCCGAATTCGTTCATATGGACATCCGCGAACCCAAGCTCGCGGAGGTCTTCGAACAATTCCGCCCGGAAATCGTGAATCATCACGCTGCCCAGCACAGCGTTGCCATTAGTTCGCGCGAGCCCCGCTACGACGCCGACGTGAACGTGATGGGCTTGATCAACGTTTTGGATAATGCCGTAAAAGCCGGCGCGCGAAAGGTTCTCTTCGCTTCGAGCGGCGCGACCTTCGGCACACCCGACCACCTGCCGATGGATGAAAACACGCCGCAGCGCCCTGAATCGCCGTACGGTATTACCAAAATGGTCGCCGAGCATTATCTTCGTTTTTACCGGTCCGAACACGGATTAGCATTTACCGCATTGCGTTACGGCAATGTGTACGGTCCTCGCCAAGACCCCAACGGCGAAGCGGGCGTTATCGCGATTTTTATCGGCAAATTCTTGGCGCATCGAGGCGTGCGCATCGATTGGGACGGCGAGCAAACACGAGATTATGTGTATGTCAAAGATGTCGCGCAAGCCAACGTCCTCGCGCTGGATCGCGGTGACGGCGCATGTTTGTGCATCGGCACGAACAAGCGAACGAGCGTGAATCAAATCTATCGCGCGCTGGTTCAAATCAGCGGCTTTGAAGCGCCGGTTACGCATGCGCCGCGCCGTGCCGGTGATGCGCGGGATGCGCAGTTTGATCCGTCGCTTGCCCTGGCCGAATTGGGATGGAAGCCCACGACGGAGCTGATGGAAGGAATGCGCGAAACCTACGAATGGTTTAAGGCCGCAATTCCGGCGTAATGCGCGTTCCGCCCGCCTGGGTCGTCCGAATCCTCACGCGAGTAACGGACGTGCTGATGCGCGTGCGCAGGAAAATGCTGCCACCGCATTACGCTGCTGCCGAATTGGCGACGATGTCGTGGGTGAGTCTAGCCGTCGCGGCGTTTTGTGACTTACAGCTGCCCGATGCGTTGGCCGGCCAGGCACGCTCGGCAAAAGATCTTTCTAGGCTCGGATACGGAAACGAACAAATGCTTGCGCGGCTATTACGGTCGCTCAGTGCATATGACATCGTGCGAGCCGTTCGCGGCGGCCGGTTTGCACTGGGCTATGCCGGCCAATCGTTGATCGGACCCAAGAATGCGGCGGCGATCGTTCGCTATGCGAACGCATCTTGGCACTTGAACGCTTATCTGCATCTTGCCAACGCGGTTCGTAGCGGTACGCCGGGCTTCGATCTGGCCGAAGGACGCTCGCTCTTTGCGCGCCTGGCCGACGACGAGGAGTCGGGGCGGATCTTCGATGCGGCGATGGAGTCGTTGTCGACAATGTTTGCGCAGGCGTTCGCTTCAGCGTACGATTTCAGCGGAGTCATGCACGTCGTGGACGTCGGCGGCGGCACCGGAACTCTGCTCGAAGCTGTTCTTGCCCGATTTCCGAACCTGCACGGCACGGTTGTCGACGTCGCACCGGTCGTGCAGCGCGGTCGCGCCATTGTGCGAACGGATGGAATAGCCGCGCGTCTAGGTTTTCACGCGGCCGACATCTTTTCCGAAGGGCCGCCGGCAGCGGACGCATACATCGTGAGCCACGTGCTGCACGATTGGGACGACCCGGCCTGTTCCGCGGTCTTAAAAAACATTGCGCGCGCGATGCGTCCCGGCGCGCGGTTGCTGATTTACGAGCTGATTGTTGTGCCCGAAGGCAACGCGTGGTCGCAGGATCGCCTAAGCGACATCGAGATGATGGCGATGCTTCCCGGACGCGAACGAACGCGCTCGGAATTTGCAACGCTGCTTACGTCGGCGGGTTTGCAGGTGCGCCGCGTCATTTCGACCTCGGCCGCGGAGTCGATTATCGAAGCCACGCTCGCTACGCCACTACGAGATTGAGCAGTTTGTCCGGGACGAAGATGCGCTTACGAATCTCTTTGCCGTCGATGTGCGAGCGCACCGCCGCCTGATTCATCGCGAGCGCAAACGCTTCTTCTTCGGAAATACCTGGAGCAGCTTGAATGCGTGCCCGAATCTTCCCGTTGATTTGTACGACCAATGTCAGCTCGTCGACGGAAAGCGCTTCCTCCTCCGGCTCGAGGTACGGCTCCAAATGCACCGAGCTCGTGTGCCCCATGCGCTCCCACAGTTCTTCGGCAATGTGCGGAGCAAAGGGCGCGATGACAACCGGCAAGGCGTGCACGGCGTAGAGTACCGCCGCACTTTCGGGCGTTTGTGAAGCGGCCGCAGTGAGCGCGTTGACGTATTCGTCGAGTTTGGCGATCGTCGTGTTGTAGTGAAAGCGCCGCGTCATCGTCTCGTCAACGGCCGATTTTGCCGCTACGTGCACCGCTCGAACCAACGCTCGTTCTTGCGGCGTGGACCACTCGGGAAGCGCTCGAATATCAACACGTGAGGCCCCCTGTGCAAGCGGCTCACACGCACGCCATACGCGATTGATGAAGCGTACGCGACCGCTGATGCCCTCTTCGGACCAGTCACTCGTGTCTTCCGGCGGTGTAACGTACAACAAGAAGAGCCGCATCGCGTCCACGCCGTTGCGCTCCGCGGTGTCGTCGATGCCGATGACGTTACCGCGTGATTTGCTCATCTTCTCGCCGTTGTAGAGCAGCATTCCCTGATGAAACAGACGAACGAACGGCTCATCGGGTTCTCTGGTCCAGCCTTGGTCGTAGAAGAATTTGTAGAAGAAGCGCGAGTACAGCAAGTGGAGTACCGCATGCTCC
>DASRSF010000254.1:0-17174 GCA_035656615.1 Vulcanimicrobiaceae bacterium
GCCATAGCCGAAGCCCACGCCGAAAAACGCATTCAAGGCATTTCCGCACTGCACGACGAGTCGAATCGTAAAGGGATGCGCGTGGTCGTGGAGCTGCATAAGGGCGCCACGCCCAAAGTCGTGTTGAATCAGTTGTACAAGCATACGCCGCTGCAATCCAGCTTCGGCTTCAACATGCTTGCGCTCGTGCCGGTCGGTCCGCCGCGCGCCAACGGATCAAGCGCCGTCGAACCGCAGGTGCTTTCACTCAAGCAGCTGCTCGAGCATTACATCAATCATCGCAAAGATGTCATTACCAAGCGTACGCAGTACGACTTGCGCAAAGCTCAGGAACGCGCGCATCTGCTCGAAGGCTACCGGATTGCGCTCGATAATATCGACGAAGTCATTGAAATCGTACGCGGCAGCCAGACGACCGATGAAGCGCGGCAGAAGCTCACCGCGCGCTTCAGTCTCTCGGACGTGCAGGCAAATGCGATCGTCGACATGCGCCTGCGCACGCTCGTCGGCTTGGAACGGCAAAAGATCGAGGATGAATACGCGGAGCTCATCAAAACGATTGCGGAGTTGCAAGACATTCTCAATAGCCCTCGCCGCATCGCGCAAATCGTAAAATCCGAAATCCTCGAGGTCAAGAAAAAATTCGGCGATGAGCGGCGCACGGAAATCGTTCCCGCCGAAGACGAGTTCTCCGTCGAAGCCCTTATTCCGAACGTCGAAGTGGTCGTCACGAAGACCGTAGGGGGATACATCAAGCGCGTTTCCGTTGATACGTTCAAAACGCAAAACCGCGGCGGGCGCGGCGTCGTCGGCATCGCAAACCTCAAGCGTGAAGACGTTGTGGCCAACTTCTTCATCACCATGACGCACGACCACGTCTTGTTCTTTACCAACCACGGACGGGTCTACCGGCTTCGCGGTTTCGAGATTCCGGACACCACACGTCAAGCGCGCGGTACGGCGCTGGTTAATTTGCTCACGCTCCCGCCGGGCGAGTTCGTCACGGCAGTTTTTCCGGTGCACAATTTCGGTGGCGATCGTTATATGGTCATGGTCACTAAGCAGGGCGTCATCAAAAAGACGAAGTTGGAAGAGTTCGCCAACGTTCGGCGCAACGGCCTGAACGCAATCAATCTGGATGAGGGCGATGAACTGCTCGCGGTGGACCTTTCGGACGGAACGCGCGATATTTTACTGGGCACCGTTCAAGGAATGGCGGTGCACTTCAACGAGACGGACGTGCGCCCCATGGGACGAAACGCGCGCGGCGTAAAGGGCATGACGCTCGAAAAAGGTGACAGCGTGGTCGCAATGGACGTCATGGAAGACAAGCGCCGCGAGGTCTTACTCGTCACGACCAAAGCGTTCGGTAAACGCACGCCTATCGACGATTACCGCCATACCTCGCGCGGCGGCAAGGGCGTGAAGGCCTTTGCCAAGGAGCGCGAAGACATCGGCCGTGTCCTCGACCAGATTATGGTCGCTCCTGAAGACGAAATACTCATGATCACCACATCGAACCAGGTCATCCGTCTGCGCGTCTCCGATATCCGCAAGGCCGGGCGCTCCACCAAGGGCGTACGTCTGCAGCGGCTGGGTGAGGGCGACGAAGTCATCGCCATAACCAACCTCGGCAAGCAAGCCAAACAGATTACTGAAATCACCGGCGAACCGGTTGAAGGCGCCACGCCCGGCTAAGGCATGAAACCGGCCGACCCAGGCGGTAGTTATTAGGACGAGAAGGAGTGGTCTAGACCAGATGAGTGCATTACCCGACGTTTCACAAGCGAACTTTCAGCAGGAAGTGCTGGGAGCAAACCAGCCCGTGCTGGTCGATTTCTGGGCGCCGTGGTGCGGCCCGTGCCGGATGCTTTCGCCGGTGGTTGAGAAGGTTGCGTCCACGCACGCGGGGCGCGCAAAATTCGTAAAGCTCAACACCGATGATAATCCGAATGTGGCCGGCGAGTACCAAGTATCCGGAATACCGTGCCTTATTCTCTTCAAGGGCGGAAAAGCCGTCGATCGCATCGTCGGGTACGTGTCCGAACAGACGATAAATTCGATGCTCAGCAAGCACGTCGCCTGAAGTAGAACGCATGAAGATCCAAACGATGCGCGGGATACCTCCCGTGCATCGTTTTCTATCCGACCCCCGCATCGAAGCGTATCAAGCGCTTTTGGGCAAAGCGGCAGTTAAACGCAGCATCGCCGCCACGCTGCAGCATGCCAGATTAAACGGTGAAGCCGTGCCGCCGTACGATGCGCTCCATGCGCAAATCATTGCTGCGCTCGATCGCGAACACGGCCAAAGCTTGTCCGCGGTGATCAATGCGACCGGCGTAATTCTGCATACGAATCTGGGCCGCGCGCCGATGTCCCAGGACGCGCTGCGCGCCCTGGCGCACACTGCCGGCGGATACTCCAATCTGGAGTACGACGTGACCATCGGCGAGCGCGGTTCGCGGTATGCGCGCGCCACGACGGTGATTACGGATCTCACCGGTGCGCAGGATGCGCTGGTGGTAAACAACTGCGCCGCGGCGGTTCTGTTGCTGCTCGATACGTTCGCCAAACAACGGGAAGTGGTGATTGCGCGCAGTCAACTGGTTGAAGTCGGAGGAGGTTTCCGGCTGCCCGACATCCTTGCGCGCAGCGGTGCGGCGCTCGTCGAGGTCGGCGCGACAAACAAGGTCTATCTGCAAGACTTCGAACGAGCGCTTACGCCCGGAACGGCACTGCTGATGCGCTGTCATCCCTCGAATTACCGTATCACCGGGTTTACAGCCGGCGTAGAGCCCCGCGAACTGGCCGAACTGGGGCGGCGAGCGGGCATTCCCGTGGTTGAAGATCTCGGAAGCGGCGCGCTGGTGGATCTGCGCGCCTACGGTCTACCGTATGAACGCACGGTACAGGACGCGGTAAACGAGGGGATCGATCTCATCGCTTTTTCCGGCGATAAGCTGTTGGGCGGGCCGCAAGCCGGAATTATCGTGGGACGCGCGGCATTGGTGGCGCGGCTGCGATCGAATCCGCTGCTGCGCGCACTGCGTGTTGACAAAATGACGCTCGCGGCGTTGATCGCCACGCTACGGTTGTATTCCGATCCGCAGACACTCGAACGCATTCCGCTGTTCCGAATGCTCGGTGCGCGAATCGACGAATTACGCGCGCGAGCGCAGCGGTATATCGCACCGATTCAATCCGCTGCGATCGTACAGAGCGTGGCGTACGCAGGCGGCGGATCATTTCCCCAGGACCAAATTCCTTCGATCGCCGTTACGGTGACGTCCGAGCACGGAGCTTCGCGGTATGCCGAGCACCTTCGCCGGGCTTGCGTGCCGATTATTGCGCGTATCGAACAAGAGCGGGTCGTCTTGGATTTGCGCACGATTCCGCCAGAGGATGACCCATACGTGATCCGTACGCTGCAGTCGTTGACATAGATGCACATCATCGGGACGGCCGGTCATGTGGATCACGGGAAATCGGCGCTTGTGCTGGCGCTTACCGGAACCAACCCGGACCGCTGGGCCGAAGAACAACTGCGCGGCATGACGCTCGATCTCGGATTCGCGCATCTGCGATTTCCGGACGGCGTTGAAGCCGGCATCATCGACGTTCCCGGCCACGAACGCTTTCTGCACAACATGCTTGCCGGCGCGGCCGGAATGGAATTGCTGTTGCTCGTCATTGCGGCAAACGAGGGCATCATGCCCCAGACGGTCGAGCACTTGCAGATTTTGCGATTTTTGAACGTTCGCGAAACGTTGACCGTCGTTACGAAGTCCGATTTGCTTACGCCGCCCGAGCTCGCCGATTCGATCTCCCGCATTCGCGGCGGCTTGCGCGGCACGATCGCCGAATCGGCGCCAATGATCGCCGTATCTACGCGCAGCGGCGAGAACTTGCAGCAGCTTCGTGATTCTATCGGCGAGGCGCTGCGCAGCTTGCCGCCGCGGGAGCTCGACGCGCCGGCATATCTTCCCATTGATCGCGTCTTCATGCTGCCGGGCCACGGGACGATCGTCACCGGTACGTTGATGCAAGGCCGGATTTCCGTGGGGGACACGCTGCAGTTGTTTGCCTCGGGCAGGGCGGTACGCGTTCGCAATCTCCAAAGTTTTTCGCACGATCGAGAACGGGTCGAAGCAGGCGCGCGTGTCGCGGTCAATGTACCGGCCGTCGGCGCAAAGGATATTGCACGCGGTGAAGTCTTAGCGGCGCCGCAGTTCGCGCCTTCGGCAGGCTTCACCGTGGCTTTCACCCCGGTGCCCGAAGCGCTCCCATTGCTGCGCCGCCGCAACCCGGTACGTGCATACATCGGCTCGGCAGAGATCCTGGGTACGCTTGTTCTGCCCGAAGTGCCCGTAGGTGCGAAGGAGCAAACGGCGCAGCTTTTTCTGCAGCGTCAGACGGTTGCGTACCCGGGAAGTGCGTTCATTGTTCGCCGCCTTTCGCCCAAGAATGTTCTCGGCGGCGGCCGGATTGCACGCGAAGGAACGCCGGTGGACGCGGTGCGCGAAACGCCGGAGCCACACGCGGCCGCGCTTGTGGGCGCGCTCCGCCGAGCCGGCTTGAGCGCCTCTACGGCGGACGAGCTTGCACGCGATGCCAATATCCGAATTGAAACGGCGCAGCAGTCATTGGACGCGTTGACGCAGCGTGGGGAAGTGCTCGCGGTTGGGCGGCCGCCGGCTTACGTAGACGCGGGCGCATCCGCTACGCTTTTGGACCGTGCGCTGGAGCTGCTCGCGGAAGCGCACCGCGCTGAGCCGTGGTCGATGGGCATGACGTCGGTCGCGCTCTCGCGCGCGGCGGCGGTCCAAGAAGCGCTGCTCGTGCGAATACTGGACGCCTACGCGATCGATGGCCGAATTGCGCGACGGGCCGGATACTTCGCTACGCCGCACCATGTGCCCAAGCTCAGCCCGCAACAAGAGGCATTCTTCGATGAAGTCGTGCCCCGCGGACATGCGGGTGCCCTTACACCCGTGCCCCTGGCCCAGGTTGCGGCGCGAGTAAAGCAATCGCAGGTGCCCGGAATCGCCAAAGCGTTTGATACGCTGCTCGCTAACGGCGTGCTTGTAAAGGTCGCCGATCATGTCTACCGGGGGGTACAGATCGCTACCATCCGCGCGCGCGTCGAAACGTTCTTGCGGACGAACGGCGAGATGACGATGGCGCAGTTCCGCGATATTATCGGCACCTCGCGAAAGTATGCTGTTCCCCTGTTAGAATGGTTCGACGGACGCGGTATAACCGTACGCAGCGGGGATTACCGGAAGCTTCGCAATAGCTCTGCGCCGTTCGGCGGCCGGCCGGTATCGTCCGGCTTGCCGTAGGGGCAGGGTAGCGGCCTCCTCAAATGCAACCGCGAAGGATGCTCCTGCTGTCAAAAATGGTGAACCTATGAATGTCGATCGCATGACGGAGCGCGTCCAAGACGCGCTCAACGCCGCGTATACGCGCGCGCTGAACGAGCACAACACCCAAACAACGCCGGAGCATCTGCTTTCTGCACTCCTGAATCAAGAGCGCGGCATAGCGCCCGATATTATCAAAGAAGCCGGTGTCGACCCGAAAAAACTTGACGAGCAGGTCGATCAGGCGATTTCGCGTTTGCCGCGCCTTACAGGCGCCAATGCCGATCAAGGTTCGGTCACCGTTTCCCCGGAGCTCACGCGGCTGCTCTCGCAAGCGGAGTCGGAAGCCAAGCAATTGCAAGACGACTACGTTTCCGTAGAGCACCTGCTGCTTGCGATGACGCAAAATACCGGCGCCGTGGGGCGCCTGCTGCGCGAGAACGGTTTGACGCGCGATAAACTGCTTCTTGCGCTGCGCTCCGTGCGCGGCAATCAGCGCGTCACGACGCAGAACCCGGAAGGCACGTACAAGAGCCTGGAGCGCTACGGCCGCGATCTTACGGTAGAGGCGGAGCGTGGTAAACTCGATCCGGTCATTGGTCGCGACGACGAGATTCGGCGCGTTATGCAAGTGCTCTCGCGCCGTACGAAAAACAACCCCGTGCTTATCGGTGACCCGGGCGTCGGAAAGACGGCCATCGTTGAAGGTTTGGCGCAGCGCATCGTTCGCGGCGACGTGCCGGAAGGCCTGAAAGACAAGCGCATCGTCGCGCTGGATATGGGGGCGCTGATCGCCGGGGCGAAGTACCGCGGCGAATTCGAAGAGCGCCTCAAAGCGGTGTTGAAAGACGTGCAAAATTCTGAAGGCCAGATTCTGCTGTTCGTGGATGAATTGCATACCGTCGTCGGCGCCGGCAAAGCGGAAGGCGCAATGGATGCAGGCAATTTGCTCAAGCCGATGCTCGCGCGCGGCGAACTGCATATGATTGGCGCCACTACGCTTGACGAGTACCGGAAGTACATCGAAAAAGACGCTGCGTTGGAGCGGAGGTTTCAACCCGTCTTCGTCGATCAGCCCAGCGTCGAGGACACGATCTCGATCTTGCGCGGCCTGAAGGAAAAATACGAAGCGCACCATGGCGTGCGCATCAAGGATTCGGCTTTAGTCGCCGCGGCGACGCTCTCCAACCGCTACATCAGCGATCGTTTTCTACCTGATAAAGCGATCGATCTGGTTGACGAGGCCGCTGCGAAACTGCGCACCGAGATCGATTCCATGCCGCAAGAGCTGGATGAGCTGACTCGGCGCGTGATGCAACTGGAGATCGAACGCGAAGCCCTGCGTAAAGAGCGCGACCAGGCCAGTAAACAACGTCTGGAGCAGCTCGAAAAAGAACTCGCCGATTTGCGCGAAGACCAAATGCGTCTACAAGCGCGCTGGCAAGCCGAAAAGGCCGCTGCCGTACAGATGCGCGAGCTGCGCGAACAGATCGAGCAGACAAAAGTACAGATCGAACAAGCGGAGCGCCAGTACGATTTGAACCGCGTGGCCGAGCTTCGGTACGGCAAGCTTGCCGCATTGGAAAAGCAGCTGCGCGAAGAAGAGCAGCGGCTGGCGTCACGCGATGGAGAGACGCGTCTGTCAAAAGAGGAAGTCGACGAAGAAGACATCGCTGAGGTAATCAGCCGCTGGACGGGCATCCCGGTCAGTAAATTACTGGAAGGCGAAGTGCAGAAACTGCTGCACCTCGATGAAGAGCTGCACAAGCGCGTCATCGGACAGGATGAAGCGGTCAGCGCGGTGGCGGAGGCGGTTATTCGTTCGCGTTCCGGGCTTGCCGATCCGAACCGCCCCATTGGTTCATTTATTTTCCTAGGCCCGACGGGCGTCGGTAAAACGGAGCTGGCACGCGCGCTCGCCGAGTACTTGTTTGACGACGAACGCGCCATGATCCGCATCGACATGTCGGAATACCAAGAACGCCACACCGTGGCGCGCCTGTTGGGTGCGCCTCCGGGATACGTGGGCTTCGAAGAAGGCGGCCAACTCACCGAAGCGGTGCGCCGCCGGCCGTATAGCGTTATTCTCTTCGATGAGATCGAGAAAGCCCACCCGGATGTCTTTAACGTATTTCTGCAGATTCTCGACGACGGCCGGTTGACGGACGGCCAAGGCCATACCGTTGATTTTCGCAACACGATCGTCATCATGACCTCGAATATCGGCAGCCATCGCATCCTGGATTATAAGGGCGATCTCGGCGGTGCCGAATACGCGGTCATGCGCGCAACGGTGCTGGACGAGTTGCGGCACCATTTCCGTCCGGAATTCCTCAACCGCGTCGATGAAGTTATCGTCTTCCACGCATTGACCGAAGATGAACTCACGCAAATCATTGAGATTCAGTTGCGACGCGTGCGCGCGCGCCTGGGTGAGCGCCGCATCGAACTTGAATTGACGGACACGGCAAAGCGTCATCTGGTAAAAACCGGTTACGACCCCGTCTATGGCGCGCGTCCGCTCAAACGCGCAATTCAAAAAGAACTGGAAACGCCGCTCGGCCGTAAGATCCTCGCCGGCGAGGTACATGATGGCGAAAAAGTCGTCGTCGACTACGACGATCTCCGCGGTGAACTGACCTTCCGCGCCGAGCCCGCCGGAGAACCCGTCCTCGTGTAACTTACGGGCGACGCGTAGCGCGACATACGGGATAAAGAGTGAGGGAGCGAATAATCGCTCCCTCTGACTTTCCTCGCTATCCTCACGGAAGAACGGCGATTGGGTTCTTATAACGAGGCGAGAACCTTTACAATAGTATACACCGACTGTCAAACGTACGAAAAGTAGTGTCGTGTTCCTTTTCTAAAATAGTCAAATTCATTCACGACTTTTTCGGCAATATGAACAAAGGAGCGTTGGTCGCCTCTTTCCCACTTACGGGCCACGGCCCAACAGACATAGTCGCTTATCTGCAACATGTGGTGGGACTCGGTCGGATGAAAGTGGATGTGGTACTTCACGGGCTCGCCTGCGAGAGCCCCCTTCAAAGCGGAGAGGATGGGCACAGCTTTTTTGGGCTTTATTTGAAGCTGCGCCGCAAATATCTGCATGTCCGACAAGGTAGGGCTCCGGCGCATCACGCCTTTAATCAGCCCCGAAAAGGCAAGTTTATAAATGTCATGAGGGTTCTGGATGGACGGGTTAGCCTTATTTTTTTGAAGCATAACGCCGTGGGACTCAAAGGTTAGCGATTTAATGATTCGGAAAACGCCGTCGCGCGTGTACTGCGCATCTTCGCTACAGTGAAAATGTGTACAGTCTCGGAGATGTCTTACTTTTAAAACCGATCTGTCGCACGTTAGAATATGATGACGCCATGCCAACACACGATTCGCCCCTTGAATAGGATCGTCGGTAACGATCGCATTTAGGATGAAATACTTGGAGCCCGCCTTCGAGAAGTCGAAGTTTCCCGACTCGTCGATAAAGAGATAGCTGCTACCCGCCATGCGATTACGGAAATTATTTTCGCGAGCGAGCTATCCTATGTCCCCGCCAGCTGAGGAAAAAAAAAATTCAGTCCTTCGGTGTTCCTGTTAGATTGGTGTCAGGCTGGTGTTTGGTGGGCGATATATGATGGAGTCTGGCGTGTTTCGCGCGTTGATTGAAATATTTGTTACGGAGAATTGCAATGAGATTGTTTGCCGCACCGCCACCCTCCCGAGCGCGCTTAATCGTTTTTCCTTGCTGTAGCGCCTGACGGCGGACACGAGTGGACTGGCCTGATGCCGTCGACATCGTGCCCACCGAAGAAGAACTCGAATTAGCTGCTCGCCACCCCAATGCGTTTATCTACCGGTTATCCTCCCGCGTTAAAGACGCGCGTGGAGTCATGCCGGACGACGCCGTCATTGGAAGATGGCGCGTTAATCGCTCCGGTCGTATCATTGGAAATTTTATGAGCAACCCGAAGTATGATCCGGCGCGATGGCCCGAATAAAAGCTAGAGCAATCTTTTTACTTGAGGCGGTACGATCTCTTCAAACGCCGGAAGCTGTGCGCGCGCAACGTGCTTTGGGTAATTTCCCGTCGTGTGTTTCTGCGTCCAGGCTAGCCCGTTAATATAGAGGAACTCAAAGTTTTCCCAAACACCTTTGCCGACATTATACCGGGCAAGCACCGTGAAGGGTTTCATGAGATCCCACGCCTGCACGATGCGGAATGCGTAGACGTCTAAAAACGCATCGATCGGAATGAGGCGGTTTTTCACCAAACTGCCGACCCAGTCGTAAGAATTGCCCAGTTGCAGCCAGGCGACGTTGCGGTCGAACGTATTGTCGATGATGCTTCGAATGTAGTCCGCATCGCTGAGCATTCCGGGCAGTTGCCGCTGCGTTTCGGTGAGCCAGTTATTGAAGTTTGCATCCTCGACGCGAGCCAGCACACTGAGCAGGCCCTCAAGCTGATTCGAGGCGCGCATGTGGCGCAGCTGAATGATGGCGGCGATTGCCGTCGTCGCAATGACCAGAAAGGTTCCCGCGGCGGCAATGGTGTTGATAAGCTCGATCGTTCGCACGCGTGATCCGGGCTACATTCTCTGCAGTTCCCGCTTGCGCGCCCGTAGCCGATCGCTTTCATTGAGCAGGCGCTTGCGCACGCGGATCGATTTCGGCGTTATTTCGACGAGCTCGTCGTCCTCGATGAACTCGATGGCCCGTTCTAAGGAAAGCTCCTCCGCCGGCGCCAGTTTGACGTTCTCATCCGAGCCGGCGGCTCGCATATTCGTCAATTTCTTTTCCCGCACGACGTTGAGCGCGACATCCTTGTCGTCGTTGGCTCGACCTACGACCATTCCTTCGTAGACCTCGACACCGGGTCCGACGAAGAAGCGGCCGCGCTGTTCCAGGCCCATGAGCGCGTAACCGGTCGTGCGGCCCGTGTCGCTAGCCACGAGCGCGCCGACGTTGCGTCCGGGTAGCTCGCCTTGCCATTCCTGATGATCGTAATACGTGTGCGACATCACGGCTGTGCCTCGGGTAAGCGTCAGGAGCTCGCCCCGTAAACCGAAAATTGCCCGCGTCGGCATCGTGTACTCCAGGCGCCGTGATTCACCCACGTTGATCATATTCGACATAACGGCTCTGCGCCGCCCCAATGCCTCAATGACCGGGCCTTCGTACTCGGACGGCGCGTCGACGACGACGTACTCAACCGGTTCCCATTTTTTACCATCGCGTTCGGTAATGATGACTTGCGGTTTGGAAACTTGCACTTCGTAGCCTTCGCGCCGCATGGTTTCGATGAGAATTGCCAAGTGCAGTTCTCCGCGCCCGCGCACCTCGAACGTATCCGCGGACTCCGTGTCGGCGACTCGCAACGCTACGTTTGATTCCAATTCCGCCATTAACCGGGCGCGGATTTGCCGTGAGGTAAGATATTTGCCTTCCTTGCCGGCAAACGGTGAATTGTTGACGCTAAAGAACATGCTGACGGTCGGCTCGTCCACCGCGACCGCGTGCACGCCCTCCGGCGCCGCGAAATCGGCGATCGTGTCGCCGATGTTCAGTCCTTCGATACCGGAAACGCAGATGATATCGCCGGCGGTCGCTTCCTCGACCTCGACGCGTTCCAAACCTTGGAACGTCAGCATCTTTGTCAAACGCAGGCCGGTTTCGACCTCGCCTTCTCTACTGACTTTGGCGATGGGTGCGTTTACCTTGGCGCTACCGCGGAAAACGCGGCCGATGCCGATGCGACCGACGTACTTGTTGTGGTCGATCGCGGAAACGAGCAGTTGAAATCCGCCCTCTTCCGCCGGCGCCTCCGGCACGTGTTCGCTGATGACGGTAAAGAGCGGCTCCAAATCGTTGCTCTCTTCATCGACGCCGCGCTTGGCGATGCCCAGCTTCGCATTCGTGAAAACCACCGGGAAGTCGGCCTGTTCGTCATTGGCGCCTAATTCGATGAAGAGGTCGAACACTTCGTTGACCACTTCGGTGGGGCGCGCGTCGCGCCGGTCGATCTTGTTAACGACCACAATGGCCTTCAAGTCGAGTTCCAACGCTTTGCGCAGAACAAAGCGCGTTTGCGGCATGACGCCCTCGGCCGCATCAACAAGCAACAGAACGCCTTGCACCATCTGCAAAACGCGCTCCACCTCGCCGCCGAAATCGGCGTGGCCCGGCGTATCGACGATGTTGAATTTTACAGCGCCGTGCCGAATGGCGGTATTTTTGGCCAAAATGGTGATTCCGCGTTCGCGTTCAAGGGGATTGGAGTCCATGACGCGCGTCTGGACGTGCTGACCTTCGCGGAAGACGCCGCTCTGTCTGAGCATGGCATCGACCAGCGTCGTCTTGCCGTGATCGACGTGGGCGATGATGGCGACGTTACGGATATCGGGGCGGGTCTTCACGGGCCAGTTCTACCATAACGGGACCTCCATGCGCTAGTGCGTCAGTCGCTCGACCGCGGCAAAGCGAACCAAAAGGTCGTGATGCCGCCCGAAATGCTGTCGTAACCGATGCTGCCCGCCATCATGGAGACCAGCTCGGAGCAGATGTAGAGCCCCAAACCGACCGAGTTGTCGCTGTCGCCGCCAGCCCGTCCAAAACGCGTAAAGATCTTGGGGCGCTCGGCCTTGGGTATGCCCGGGCCTTCATTTTTTACCGCGAACGCCACCCGGTCGTCATAGGCGCGCAGTTCCACGACGATGACGGAACCGGGCTTGGAATACTTGGCCGCATTCGAAAGCATGTTGGTAACGATTTGTACCACGCGGCCCTCGTCGGCGCGGACTCGTGGAATCGGCGCCAAATACAACGTGCGGAAGTCACGTTCGGGATGTTCGCTATGCATGCGCGCAACGGATTCTTCCACGATCTTTACCGGATCGACGTCTTCCATACGCAGCGTCAAACTGCCCGCATCCATGCGTGACAACAGCAGAAAGTCTTCAAAAATCGTGGACAGCCGCGCGGTCGAGCTGGTCAGCACGTGCAGCAGATCGTCGCGACGCTCCCGCGAGAGCGAGTCGAAATGGGTCTGCAGCAGCGCGGTGGCCCCGCGAATTCCGGCAAGTGGGGAACGCACTTCATGGGCCACCATGCTGAAGAATTCATTTTGTGCGCGAGCCGTGTGTTCCAGAAGATGGCGGCGTTCCACTTCCGAGGCGATACCGCGCGCATTTCCCAGCGCCAAGCCCAGCAGATTGACGAACAGCTGCATCTCGCGCAGCGTTTCATGCGAGGGCACGCGTCCGTCGAGCGGGCCGTCAACGGATATGTATCCCAACATCTCGCCGCTGCGGTCCGGAAGCACCATGGTGAGCGAATCATATTCGTGCCAAGCGCCGGGATACGCGCGTGCCGCCATTTGGTTGCCGCCGCTATCGATGTTGTACGCCCAGATCTGTTCACGTTCGACGGGAATATAAAACGAGTTCGGCACGACTTCATACTCGGGCGCGAGCAGGTCGCGGATCGCTTCGCGCGGGATGTGCTCGCCCAAACGTGCCGCCACGGCCTCGGGCGGGAATCCGATGATGACGCGCCGGTACATCTCGCCGCCCGGGGCGTCCGAGGCCACGATTGAAACGTACCGCCAGCCGTAGAGCTCGGAAAGACCGCGCGCGATCGACTCCAGTGCCGGGCTCAAGTCCTGAGCCTGGCGCATATCTTGGGTTATCTCAAAGAGACGCTGAAGGATGGCGCTCTTGTCGGATTCCGTACGTACGTTGGGCACAGCGCAGCTTTCGCCGTGAGGGAGACGCTACCCATGCTAGCGTAAGCTTCCGAAATGGACGCCGATCCCAGGCTTTACAATATGGATTGCATCGAAGGCGCACGTGCGCACCTGGCCGATGCAAGCGTTGATCTGATCGTCACCGATCCGCCATACGGCATCGAGGGCGATCGTCTTCACCGTCATTAC
Source organism: Vulcanimicrobiaceae bacterium (assembly GCA_035656615.1). Lineage (GTDB taxonomy): Bacteria > Vulcanimicrobiota > Vulcanimicrobiia > Vulcanimicrobiales > Vulcanimicrobiaceae > DASRSF01. The sequence continues at coordinate 13,297 of DASRSF010000254.1, forward strand.
AACCGGGACGAGCGCTTCGTCATTGAGGGTTACGTCGAGGTCGAACGTCCCCGGTATGCAGAGTTCAGCGCCGCATGGATAGCACAGGCCGAGCGCGTCTTGCGCCCGGGCGGCCAGCTCTACATCGTTTCCGGCTACACGAATCTGCCGGACATCCTCACTGCGCTACGTTCAACATCGCTACGCGAACTCAATCACATCATTTGGAAGTACAACTTCGGTGTGTATACAAGCACGAAGTTCGTTTCTTCGCATTATCACATTTTGTACTACGCCAAGCCCGGCGGGCGGCGAACGTTCAACCTGCAAGCGCGTTTTGCTTTGGACGAAGTGGAAGCATGCGGTGGGTCGGCAAATTATCGCGACCGTGAGGACGTGTGGATCATCAATCGTGAATACAAACCGGGCCGCGCCAAAAACAAGAACGAGCTGCCTCGCGCGCTGCTCGAAAAGATGATCGCGTATAGCAGCAATGTGGGCGACGTGGTTTGCGATTTCTTCATGGGCGGCGGTTCAACGGGCGCGGTTGCCGTAGGGATGAGCCGCGAATTTGCCGGCTTCGAAGTATCGCAGCGGGCGTTTCGCCGTTGCTCGGCAACGCTGAAGGACGTCGAGCCCGGTTCGATGCTCGCAAGTGCGCCCAGGCCCCATATCGTGCGCAACCGTGGCAAACCGTGGAGTTCGGAAGAAATGGAACAGCTGCATCAACGCTACGAGCTTCTCGCGGCCGGCGGTTCGCCAAAACGAATGATTGTGAGCACGCTCAGCAACGAATTCGCGCGGGGTGCTTGGGCTATACGCAAAAGGTTGCGTTTGCTTGCAATTCCTTCGGACGTATAGCGTCCGATCCAAAACTTAGCCTTGGATATGAATCGCGAAACGCCGATAAATATGGCAGCGATTTTTCGACGCTTTCTCTATAAAATGTGCGCGCGAAGCAAGGCTGTACGAGCATAACGCTCGCTTGGTCACGCTTGCCGGGGCCCCGGGCTGCGGGGCGCACGCAACGGGGGAGAGCGATTTGAAGACTCGAATGATGCGCCCGTTCCGCAAATGGTGCGGAGCAATTTCGTTTGGGGAGGACGAATTTAATCCATGACGACTCGCATATTGATGCGTCTCGCCGCTGGTGTCTTTGCCGCAGGCTTGCTTGCTGCATGTCACGGCGGGGGATCGATGCCGCCGGCGGCCGAGCAAACCGGAGCATTCTCACAAGCAGGGCAAAGCAGTCTGCTGCAGCCCGCGTCCACAATGGCCCAGCCGGCGCTGACCTCGTTTTCGCCGTCTTCATGGGGCAAAATCGGAACCTTTCAAATCTTCGACGAAACGAACAATGGAACAATTAGCGCCAGCTCCGCGATCGCGCACGGTCCCCGCTATAGCGCCGTCTGGGGCGCGCGTCCGGGCATGGGTTCCGCTTGGCGTACGAACAACCCCGGACTCAAGAGCTCATACTACTTTATCGCCGTTACCGACGCGAGCACGACTTCGTGGGGAGGTATCGGTCATTCGCTAACGTGGTGGAAAACGTATCATCCGACGTGGATATTGTATGCGTGCACCTCTGCCGGCGTTCCGACGCACACACCCGCATCAGTCGTCGGTTTGCCCAACGTACCGCTCGATATTCGCAATCCGGCAGTTGTGAGTTACCAAGTGAAGTCACTCATTGCGCCATATGCGGCTTCGCATGGATATAGCGCGCTCGCGGCCGACGAGGTAACGTACTGGTTCGCCGGCAGCGGCGGCGCGGGCTACTATCCCTGCGGAATTTGGTCGGGCAGCACGTTCATTCGCCGCTACTCCGGTCTGCATGACCTCACGTACGCCACCGACATGGTGAACTGGGTGAAATCCGCGCACTCGATATTGCGCACGTATTTCCCCACGCTCAAGTTTATCGTCAACCATCCCGCGAGCGGGCTGAATACCAACGAAGAAACGCTGCTCAGCAACGTTGACGCCGATATGGACGAAACCGGATTCACCGATTACGGCCAGTATCGCAACTCGCGTTTCCTCATGGAAACCGCATGGATGAAGTACGGGCAGGCACACGGCACAACCATGCTCATCAATCAGGACTGGGGCAAACTTGCGATGGGAACCCCGCAAATCGACTATTCTGTAGCCACGTATCTCATGGGCAACGAACAGTCATCGGGTGTCTTCATCTCGCCGCACACGGGCTACGGCGTCGAGGTTTGGCGTCAGGAATACGCGACCAACATCGGTGCGCCGTGCGCCGAGTTTACGGGTGGCCCCAGCGTGTACATGCGGCGCTTTGCGAACGCCATTGTCGTGGTGAACGCCAACGACGCTTCCGCACAATATGCGAAACTTCCGACGAACCACTCGTATGCGGATTTGGAAGGGCGGGCGGTTCATAATCCGCTGTATCTCCAACCGAATGACGGATACGTGTTAAAAACGACCAACGGATGCATTTAGACCCGTAAGGCCGTTGCGGGAAATGAGACGAGCCCTGATTTTTCAGGGCTCGTTTTCATTATCGCGAGTGGCGGCAGTAAGACTCGGTGCGCCTGCGGAATCGCCCGCAGCATGAGCATGCTTGTCATTCCGGCGATCGATCTGCGCGGCGGGCGTTGCGTGCGGATGCAGCGCGGGGACCCTAGCAAGGAAAAGACGTACGCCGCGGATCCCGTCGACCAAGCGAAGGAATTCGTGCGTGAGGGCGCGCGTGCGCTGCACGTTATCGACCTGGACGGCGCGTTCGGTTCGGGCGAGAATGCCGGCGCAATACGCCGAATTTGCCAAGCCGTGGACGTTCCCGTGCAAAGCGGCGGCGGCATTCGAACGCTTCCTCAAGCGCAGGCGCGTTTTGATGCGGGCGTCAGCTACGTCATCCTGGGCACGCTGCTGGTCGAGGACGAGCGGATAGCGCGCAACATTATTGCCACGTTCGGCGATCGCGTATTCGCGGGTATCGATGCGCGCGGTTCAAGCTTGGCGGTTCGCGGTTGGCAGGAGGGAACGCCGGTCGATCGCGATGCGCTCGTGCAGCGGGTGAACCAGTGGGGCGTGAACCGCGTGATCTTCACCGAAATCGGCCGTGATGGTACGGGTGAGGGCTTTGACATCGGCGCTGTAACCGCGGTGGCAAACGCTGCGCCGGTGCGCGTGACGGTGAGCGGCGGCGCCAGCACGCTGGACGACCTGCAAGCGCTGCGCTCGGCTGCGCCGGAAAACGTGGATGCCTGCGTGGTGGGACGAGCGCTTTACGAACACACCATCGATCTCGCGCAGGCGATTCAAGCGCTTTCTAAATAGCCGGAGCAACCCGGTCTATTCCTTGACCAGCCAATCCGCAATATTGCGGCAATATTGCCGGATATCATCAAGCAATGTCGGATTGTCGGCGATGGCGTGGCCGGGTTTTTCGGTAACGAAACTGGGACAGCCCATCGATACATCCCAATTGTAATCGGCGATGTGATGGAATGTCGATTCGGCGACTGCGTTGCCTTCGGTTCCCTGTGCATCGAACGTCACGGCGAGATTGAAGGGTTTGCCGGTGGTCTTGCTCACTCCGCGCGCAATGACGCGCGCAGTGCGGTCGTTCGCAGGTGCGCCGACGTCGCCCTCATGCGGATGCGCCGGAAAATATTCGATGTTCGATCCGTCCGGGCGTTTGAGTATCCGGTGCGCCGGGGCCAGTACTTCGATTGTCTGAACGTCGCCGTTTTCTCCGGAATGAAAGTTGGGCCAGTCGATTGCCGGCGTTCCGGTGTCGTCACGTACGCGCACGCTCGTATCGGGATTCTGGTTCTTGGTATGAAAGTGATGTGCTTCGCCTACCCCGCCGAGCGTGCAGATCGAGCTGCCCAGATCCATATGATCGCGTAAAACGAATAATC
>DASRSF010000255.1:0-7036 GCA_035656615.1 Vulcanimicrobiaceae bacterium
TGATCGTCTGGCGCAACTGCGCGGCGAGGTCACGGTACGGGACGCCGTTATGCCGTTCGCGGCATTTTTGCAGTTCGGTGGACCTTCGAGCGGAAAGTCATCGGGGCCGCCGTTCAATTTGGGCCTGAACCTTGGAATAACGGCGGGGCGCAACGTGCGCGTTCGCGGCGGCGGCGCAGGCATTTTTGGGTTGGACATTTCGGGCGCCGGACATGCGCTGCTCTCGGGAACGTTGTTGCACCCGATCATGTCGGGACAATTCAATTCCACCGGCGGCACGCTCGTCTACATCGATCACAGCTTTCGCGTGCAAACCGGGCGCGTGACGTTCACCCCGTCCAACGGTGTGATACCGGACGTATATGCCGTCGCCACCACGCACGTCACCAATCCCGATCCGGACCCCGTACGCAATCCGACGGGATCTGCGGACATCACGGCCACGGTTTCGGGCCCGGTAACCAGCCCGAAGATTGCCTTCACGTCAACTCCGGCCGGCTACACCGAGCAGCAGATCGTCGCATTACTCTTGCCGCTCGGCGGCTTGGTTGGGCCGATACAGTTTACCGATACCGGCGTGGTTTTGCCGGCAGGTCAGCTCGCAGGAGCGCCCGTGCCCGGGAGCGGCGCCTTGCTGCCCAACATCCTCGTGCGCCGCGAAAACGGCACGCTGACCATCGGCCAGGAAGCCTTTAACATTCTGAACGCACAGTTTACCAGCGGCATCCTGGCTCCGGTCGAATCCGCGCTCAGTTCGACGCTCGGCCTTTCGGACGTGAACCTGACGGTGGACTACACGGGCAGTTTAGGGGTGAGCCTGCGCCGCTTGCTCGCAAGCAACGTCTATGCTCTGTATGGAACCACGGTGACCGTGCCAATCCGCCAAACGTTCGGGTTAGCGTATCAGCCCAACGCGTTCACATCCGCGCAATTCACCATGTTCGTACAGCAGGGTCCCACGCTGCTTTTCCAGGGCCCGAACCAAACGCTCTCATCCAATCCGCGTTTGAGTGCGGGACAGGCGCTGCAAGGGCAGAATGGCTTCACATTCCTCTTCCAGCGGCTCTTTTAGAGCGTGCTGCGGGAAATCCGAATTGCAAGGGTCTTGAGCGGCCTTCGCGAACAGCGGTGCGGGTCGAAACGGCGCGCACTCCGGGTGCGTTACAGTCCTAACGTCACGAGCGTTGGACGTTCGAGCTCTCATTTAGGAAAGTATTGTTGATGACCTCAAGCCTCTGGCGCGCGCGCGGCGCGCTCCACCGGTGTGCGGGCGCCGTGCTCGCACTTGCTTCCATCTTCGTGTTCGTAACGCCGACCGCTCAGGCGGCCCCGTCTGCTCCGAAAATCGTTTCGGTCGACGTCTCCGGCAACGTCCACGTACCGACGCAGACGATCCTGTCCGTGGTGCAGGCGCGTCCCGGCATGCCGTACGACCCACGAATCGTTCAGGGCGACCTTCAGCGCATCTTTGCGCTCGGCTACTTCGCCGATCAGGCAGCTCCGCTCATTCGCCAGCGCCCCGGCGGCATCGCGATCACCTACCGCGTCATCGAGAATCCGGTCATTACCCGGATCCTCTTTGCCGGGAACACTCACGTGCCGGCCGACACGCTGCTCGCGCTGATGGATACGTCGGTGGGACAAGTTCTGAACACCGGAACGCTCCGTCAGGACTTTCTGAAGATTAACTCTTATTACGATCGCATCGGGTACGGCGGCCAGCTGCCCTCGCACGTGAAGAACCTGAACATCGATCCGCGCACCGGAGCGCTGACGATCGATATTCAAGAGGGCTTGGTGATCTCGGGAGTGGAGATTGGCGGCGACCCGCTGCTGCCTCCCAACGTCATCGTTCCTGCTCTGAGCGCCAAAACCGGTCAGGAGTATTCGGAGCAGATGCGCGAGCAGGACGCGCAAACCGTTCAAAAGATCTACGACAAGTACAACCTGCTCGTGGGCGACTTCGAAGGCGGAATCGATCCCGCAACCATCGATCAAAAAGCAGGCACGGCCAAAGTCAAGTACGACATCTACGTGGCTCGCGTGGGGCTGGTGCAGATTACCGGAAACACCAAGACGAAAGATCAAGTCATTCGCCGTGAACTCTACGAGCGACCGGGGATGATCTTGAGCAAAAACGGCGTGCAGCGCGATCTCGAGCGCCTGAACAACACCGGGTTCTTTTCCAAGGTCGACGTCAATCCAAAACCGTGTCCGGAGCAGATGGCAAAAACCGATCCGGGATGCGTGGTTCTGGACTGGATCGTCACCGAACAAAAAACCGCCTCGGCTTCGGTCGGTGCGGGATACTCGGGCGGTTTGACCGGACAAGGGCTGTACGGCACGGTCGGTTATTCCGATACCAATTTGCATGGCACGGGGAACGGCGTCTCCGTACAATTCGAACGCGGCGCACGCAGCTACGTCTCGCAGGCGCAGCTCACGATTCCGTATGTCGGAAATACGCCGGCGTCCCAGCGCTACAGCTTCGGCGCGACGCTGTTCACCAACGGCTACACCTATTTCTATCCGGTGTACACGACGGCCGTAGGAGGCGCGGCACTTCCTTCGCCCGCGCCGGGTGCATCGCCGGTTCCGATTCCAGTCACGCTGCTTCCCAGCGGCAATGCGCAACTTGTCTCGGGCGTCGTTTCGACAAGCACCGCAAAGTCGGTAGGCGCAAGCGTTCAAGTGGGACGGCGGCTCACCGACTTCGTGACCGCTTCGGTTGGCCTGGGCGTTCAGCGCGTGACCAACAGTACGACGGTGCCTTCCCCGTATTTCTTCCAGTCCTCGCAGCCCAATATCGTCGTGGGACCTACGCCGGGGCCATTGAACAATCTCACGAACAACACCGGCAGTTTTGGTATCGTTGCGACCTCCGTGGCCAATATCAACACGGGTCAACCCTATACACTCAATACCGTAACGCTCGGCCTTGCGACCAATCCCGCGGCAACGCTCGACGACATCTTCAATCCGCGGCGCGGACAAACGGTGTCGCTGGCTGAAACGGTTTCCGGTCCGTTCCTGGGATCGAACTTCCGTTTCACGCAGACCACGCTGGACGCGGCTAAGTTCTTACCGGTGCTCAAAGACTCCACGCTGGGTCTGCACGGTCAGGTACGCGCTTCCACCGGCGCGATTCCGCCCAGTAATTTGTTTACGTTTTCAGACCAGCAGCTGCGGGGATACGACTCGGTGTTTTACGGCACCGCAACGGTGCTGGGGCAAATCGAATTGCGTAAGCCGCTTACGGCAGATAGGAAATTCGGCATCGCGCTGTTCGTGGACGAAGGCGGGTACGTGGTGCGCGGCGCGGAGCCCCTGCTGGATCCGTACACCAACCGGATCGTCGGCTATCCCGGCGACTGGGCGTGGCGCGGCGACTACGGCATCGGCCTGCGGTTCGACGTACCGCAGCTTGGACTACACACCATTCGAATCGACTTTGCGCGCGGTGCGAACGGCATGCATACCAGCTTCGGCATCGGCCAAAGCTTTTAATTAAGGAAAACAATCGAAGCGACACATGAAGATACGCAAAACGATTCCGTTGCTGAGTGCACTGGTACTGGTTGGTTCATTGGCGGCTCCGGCGGCTTTGGGTGCCGATCTTGCGGACGTAGGATACATCGATCAAGCGGCAATCGGCGCGCTGGGGCCATTTCAAGCGGCCAACGGTCAAGTCGCGCGATACAAAGCGCAACTCGATTCGCAGTTTGCGCGGCAGATGAAAGGCGCGCACAGCGACGCCGACCGGCGGCGCATAGCAAGTGACTTTCAGCAGCGGTTCTTGAATGAACAGCGCACGGTTCTTGGTCCGTTGTTCGGCCGCGCACAAGCGGCGATCGCCCAAGTAAGCTCGAGCCAGCACCTTTCGGTTATCGTCGATAAGCGAATTGTGGTGTACGGCGGCGTCGATATCACTAAGAATGTTGTAGACTTGGTGAATGGTCCCGGCGCGGTGGTCCCCCCGAGTGCAACGCCGCCTCCCTCGGACGTCGGATACGTCGATCAAACGCAAATCGATCAGGTGCCGAAGATCAAGCAAGCGAATGACGCATTCCTCAAGTACGCCGGCGATCAGCGTTCGCAAGCATTGGCGCAGATGCAGAGCGCAAAAAGCAATCCGCAGCAGCAGCAGACAATCTTTCAAAATTACCAAAAGAATTTGAGCACACAGCAGGACAAGATGCTCAAGCCCCTGGTGGATCAGACGCGCAGCGCGATGGCGAAGGTCGCCCAACAGAAGCACTTAATTCTCGTCGTCGATCGCTCCGATGTGATCTACGGGGGCACGGACATCACGCAGGATGTCCAAAATGCGCTTAAGTAGGATCTTTGCGCTGGTGCTTGCTGCGCTCGCAACTGTCTCTTGCGCGCAGCAACAGCGGCCCGACGATCCCAACGTTCGCGGCATCGGGTACGTCCGGGTCGACGAAGTGCTCAAGAAGCACCCGTTGTATCCGCAGCTCTCGCAGTTGCAGGATGCCATCGACGCAATCGGACTGAAGTCCATGAGCCCGGCCGGACCGCCGGGCGGAAATATCTCCGCGCAAACGCGCGAACTCAATCGCGAGCTCGTGCAGGCCCAGCAGCGTGCCAATGCGATTTTGCGGCAGAAGCAGCAAGATTATCAGCAGCGTGAACAGGCGGCAATCCGTCAAGCCCTCGCGGCTGCAGGAGCGGGGACCAACGGCACTGGGGCGGTCACGCAGATGCAGAATGTGTCCGCCGGTCAGGCCCAAGCGGTGAACGCGCAGGCAAACGCGGACTATCAGGCATACCAGCGCAGCGTTATCGCGCAGGACGGCGCGGCCGTGGCGCAGATTCAGTCTCAGCTGAATACCCAAATGAATCAAGCGTACCGCCAGCGCGCCACCGAGCTTTCCGAGCAAGAATCAACGCTCAGCCTGCAACTCTCGCAGCAAGACGCGGCCAAACGGCTGGACCTGCGCATGAAACTGAATAACCTGGCGCTCTCGGATGCGCAGCGCAACCAAGACCGTGCACAGCTTGCCGATTTGGACCGGCAAGAAGCCGCGGTCGTCGATGCCCGGCGCAAAGTCGATCAGCAAGAACTGCAGAAGTATCTGCAGCAACTTCGGTCTCAAACCGTGAGCCGGCTCAACGCCGAGGCGCAAAAGATACATGCAGCCACGCGCGCGAAGCTCGCGCAGCGTCATAATGAAGTCTCGCAGCAGGTAGCCTCGCAGATGCAAGGCCTCACTCCGGCCGCCGTGCCGGCCAATCTTCCGGGACAAACGCGGCAGAAGCTTGCGGAAATCGACAAGCAGTACAAGACGCAATTTCAAGCAGACGCGCAGAAGACCATCGCCGAATATCAGCAGACCAAAGCGACGCTGGACGCGCAGTACGCTTCCCTCAACGGCGCGGACGGCGCCGCTTCCGGTGCAGCTGGAGCACAGCTTGGCACGCTGCAGCATCAACGGGATGATTTGTACAACAAAATGGTCGAGCAGATCAAACATGATGCCGGGCAAGTCGCTGCCAAACGCGGTTTGCAGGTCGTGTTCATGAATGTTGACGCCGCGGGCGGCGGCATCGATTTAACCAGCGACGTTGAGAAGGACATCGAGAGTTTACATCAGTGAAAAAGCAGCTTATTCTTGTAGCCGCGCTGAGCGCGGCGACCCTGGCCGGCTGTACGGGCGGCGGTAGTCCGGTCGGTCTCATCGACGTTCAGCGCATCACCGCAAATTGGCCGCAGTACGTGAATGCCAACAATCAAATGCTGGCCGACGAGCGTGCGGTGCAAAACGGGCGGGGAAGCCCGGCGCAAAAACAGCGTATCGTGGCGCAGATGTCCGCCAAATATTCGGCGATATCCCAGCAGCTCGTAAGCCAAATTCGAACTGCGGCGACCAAAGTGGCGCAGCAGCGCAATCTCAAACTCGTCGTCACGCGAGAGTTCGTCGGCTACGGCGGCGTCGATATCACCCCCGACGTCGAAAAAGCGATGGGCATTACCGAAACCGCGACGCCCTCGGCATCGCCGTAGAGCGGCTCCTTTGAGCCTGGGGACGGTTGCGGATCTTGCTACACGGGTTGGCGGTAAGCCGCTCGGCGGCACAGATCTGCTTCTCACACGCATCGCCGCTATCGAGGAGGCCGGACCGGACGCGCTGACATTTGCCACGACTCCGGCGTATTTTCAGGCGGCGCTGAAATCGCGAGCCGGCGCAGTACTGGTTGATGAAGCGATTTACGGACAAACCGGCGCAGCTGTGCCGGACAAGGCGTTGATTCTGGTTCCCAGTGCACGGGTTGCGCTCATGCAGATCCTGCAACAACTCGATCGTCCGCGGCCGCTCGGGCCACAACGTCATCCTTCCGCCGTCATCGATCCGGCGGCGAATATCGCAGACGGCGTGGTGATCGGTCCAAACGTGGTCATCGGCGCGCGTAGCCGCATCGGCAATAACGTGGTACTCCATGCAGGCGTATTCATCGGCCAGGACGTGGAAGTGGGCGAGCGGTCATTGCTGTATCCGCACGCGCGTGTCATGGACGGCTGCGTTATCGGCAAAGGTGCGATCATCCATTCGGGTGCGACGATCGGCAGCGACGGCTTCGGGTACGTGTTCCTGGACGGGCGTTTTGAGCGCATCCCGCAAATCGGTAACGCCGTGCTCGGCGATGACGTGGAGATTGGCGCCAACACGTGCATCGATCGCGCACAGACCGGCAGCACATCTATTGGTGATGGAACCAAGATCGATAACTTGTGTCAAATCGGACACAATTGCCGGATCGGCCGTCATAGTGGAATCGCTGCGCAAACTGGCCTAGCGGGCAGTACGATTCTGGGCGACTACGTTCTGGTCGGAGGGCAGGCGGGCTTCAAGGGTCACATAACGATCGGTTCTCGCGTCAAAGTCGGTGCCGGCTCGGCGGTTTGGGGCGATCTGCCCGAGGGTGCATTCGTGAGCGGCAGACCCGCGCGCCCGCATGGCGAGGACCTGCGGCGAGAGGTCATGGTTCGAAACCTGCCTAAGCTGATTGCCCGTGT
>DASRSF010000256.1:0-29861 GCA_035656615.1 Vulcanimicrobiaceae bacterium
ATCTGCGACGATTCGGCTTCGATTTCGAGCGTCCAGCGCAGCGATAAACTCAGGGAAAATCCGTAACCGGAGCGCCTCCTTTGAAGAAGCCGTTCCAATGACATATATCTCGGGACGATCCGCCGCTATGTCGAGCTGTGGGTTAAAAGCCGGCAGGGACCACGATTCCGGCTGCCTGAACGCCGCCGCGACATTTGCCGTCAGCGTTGCATCTGAGGCGAGTTGCACAGAGGAGGTGGACGGATAGATAGCCTCAACGGCTACCGCTACCGGCGTAACCTGCGCAGAAGTGCCCACGGTGAGCGTACTGTTGTAAAGCGGCGCACCATGCGTAAAGTCCGGCACACTATCGGGCCGCGCGTCGTATCCGGCATAGAATTGCGGGAACGCGCCCAGACCTGAACCGTTGTTCCCAATGGTTGCTTGAAGATCGCCCGCATGCGTCATCAATGCGAGACGCTGAGCTGTTTCGAGAGCACTGTCGCTCGCGCGGTTCGCGAGAGTTAGACCATCCGAGGCCTGGTTAATCGTGAACCTTTGTGAAATGCCGGCTATGCGTCCCTCAAACGTCGTTCTGATGTGCTGTAGCGCTCGAATGATTTCATCGAATGTTGAACGTGCATCGATAAAATGCAGTTGAACGCTCCAAGTGCTTGCGCTCGTGGAAAGACCCGTGCCTGATGGAACGACGCCCTCGGCCTTTAACGCCGTCGTGATATCCGCCACAAGCGGCGGGGCCGTCTTGAATGGTGGCTGCGGCTCAGAACGCGACGCTGCCACGTCGACATCCAGATTCTCCGGCGTAGCGAGCTCGCGTGCTATCGCGCGTGTGATGAAGACGGCGCGATTGCCGCGTAAACCATCTATCGCGTACGTAGCGGTTGGATCAGGGACAAAGACGTATTGCGGCAGCCGGGTTTCGATCCAAAATGACTGTCGCCCCTGGTACACGGCGTAGCGCAGCATGACGTTCTGAGTGCAGGGATCCGAGTGCACGAAACACGACGGTAAATCGAACTTCCGGACATACGTGTCTCCGGGGTTGATTCGTGCCATCACCGACATGCCATGGTATCGGACGGCGGGCTGCACGCCGCCCGCTCCATCAAGAAAGCGAAACGACGCGCCGAACCAGTCGAAAAAAACGGATCCCCGTGACCCGTTAACGATTGTCAGGGTTGCCGCGGCCTTCTGAGTCGACGGCAGCCTGGTGCGATCGACGGTTACCCTCGAGGAAACGCTACAAGTCCACAGCAAGCACACCGCCGCAACAACTATGGGCCCCATTCACCCAGTTATCGGCCGTTCACGCTCCGGCGTGACGTTCGGCCGCGGAGAATCCGTCAATTTCGTTAAAGCGGCTTAAGGAATCTAATAATGGCCTGTTAATCTGCTCGGAATAGCATTCAGAGTGCATGGCCGTTCAACAGACCACCGGAGAGTGCCGGATCGCTTCTGGTGGAGAACAGGCATTGGAGCATGCGCTGCGGCGGGCATTAAACGGAAACTACCGTCAAGCCGCCATTACGCTCAGCCAATGCGTTGATGAAGAAACCGTGCCGGTGAGCCTGCAATCGGCGTTGCTGGCACTCTGCGCCGGCCGGGAAGGCGAAATAATCGAGAGCCGCCGGCATGCGGCTACTGCGCTTGAGGCGCTTTACGAAGACGATCGCACGGCCCTTGCCGTCGATTTGGCACGAAGCATGGCTTGGTTTGAGTACGCGACCGGCGCTTTTGTACCAGCAAGCGAGTACCTGGAACGCGCCAGAACGCTCGCCGCTCGTACGGGTTTGACGCACTGGAATCACATGATTTGTACGGCGTTAGGCCACCTCGCCGTGACGACCGGTGCAATTCAAGAAGCGGTACAACTGCTGAGCACCGGCTATTGCGAGCGCGTACCGTGCCGTTGGGCGCATATTGCGGCTTCGATAGAACTTGGCCTATTAACTGGAGATGGAGATCTTGTGCGCGCGCACAGTTCGTTGGAACTGGTTGCGCAAGCGTTCGCGTCGGGGCGGTATTTCGAAGGGTATGCCATTGCGGCGGCTATAGCTACGGCTTGGCGCCACGGCGTTGTGGAAATTGATGCGGTTTCGATGATGAAGTTGGTTCTTCGCGCGCAAGCCGACCCTTTGGCGGCGTTCGAAGTATTGGTGGATGTTGCGGCACACGGTGCACCTGCTGATGCCGCCGAGGCGGCGTTGTTATTGCAATCAGCGTTCCGATCGCCGCAGCAGGAAATGCTGGGTGCATGCGTTCAGCTTGCAAACGCGTACCGGTACATGTCGACGCAGCACCGATCCAAAGGCGCGGAATACGGAGCGGAAGCGGCCCGAGCCTTCAAATCGATTGGTGCGGTTGCGTACCAACAGCGGGCCATGGATGCGCTTGTTCGAACGTCGGCGTCCTTTGTCATGGGTTCAGAATCCGATCACCGACTCACAAAGCGACAGCGTCAAGTGCTCGTGATGCTGCGCGCCGGACACCGTAATCGAGATATCGCGCAGACCCTGGGCATCGCGGAGCATACCGTGGAGCGGCACGTCAGTGTGATTCTTGACGAATTACACTTGCGCTCGCGCTGGCAACTCGTAGATTAACGGCGACTTAAAAAGTTGCGGCTTCCTGTGATGCGGCCGGCGTGCGGCTTGGCATACACTGAGTACGCCTAACGGCGCACCGTAATAGCGTGTGCCCAGGTATTTATTTGCCTTGTCTCCTTCTAAAGGACCCGGTGACTGTACAGAATGAAGACGCAGAAGCACATAGCGATCTTTGCGCTAGTCTCTTTAGCTTTCGCGGGCTGTTCGAACGGAAGCGGCAGCTCGCCGCTGCCCGGAGGTAACAGCGCGCAGTCCGGCACGTTCGGCGAACGCGGCACCCTCAGCTTGTCCAGCACCGCGATCTTCGGTGGTGGAGCGACGTTCCCGGCATTCGGCTACAATGGTGCCATCCAGCCCCCTTCATTGCCCGCGGCCGGCTCCATATTCGCGAGCTACGGCGGTACGAAAATTGAATATTGCTTGACGGGAAGCGGCTACGGAAAGAAAGTATTTGAGGGCGTAAGCGGAGCTACAGCTCTGGGAACTTGCGCCGCGCTTGGATCCTCGCCGACGGGATTCGGCGGCGGACGCTCCTCGCCCGACCTCGTTGGCTCGGATGCCGCGCTGGCGTCTGCCGACTATACGAGTTATTCCACGGACGAAAAAGCCACGCGTGGTGAACCGTTTGAAGCGCCGTCAATCGGCGGTCCAATTGTGTTCGCGTACAAGCAAACCGACTTTCCAGGACTCGGCACGAACCGTCTGCACCTTTCATCCGCAACGTATTGTGGAATTACCGACGGCTCGATTTCCGATTGGAACAACGCCAAAGTAACCGCAGACAACGGCGGCAAGTCCATTACGGCCGGCGCCTCCGTTAAAATCACTTTTTACTATCGTTCCGATGGATCGGGAACGTCTTTCCTGTTCCAGAACCATTTGATCACGGTGTGCCCGTCTACGAGCACGTGGCATACCAAGACAACGAACACGGCGTGGGTTGGACCGACCGGCGTACAGCCCGGCGGCAACAGCTTTGTCGGTGAGAGCGGTAATCCGGGCGTTGAGCACGCAATCCAAGCGCAGACAACAAAAGGCGCAGTCGGTTACGTGGAAGGCGCGTACGCCGCCAGCGCAGGGCGCCCCGCGCTCACCCAAGCGCTGCTCAAGAACCGTAGCGGCGTCTTTACCGATCCGACATCGCAGACAGCCGTCAATGCCGGCCTTGCGAACGCCGCAGTCACGCTCGGCGGCTCGGGCGACAACAACGGCACGACACTTCCGTCTACGCGTAAGGATTGCATCCTCTACATCAGCCCCAACACATTTGTGAACCCGACGGCGTCAACGGCCTACCCGATCGTTGGTACGAGCTACTTGCTGTTCTACGGCCGTGGCAATAACACGGGCGCGACGGCAGGACATCTGGCAAATCTGCGCAGCCTGCTGACCTACATTGCAGGGGGTCACGTGGGCACCATCAGCACGGAATACGCGGCGCTCCCCTCAGCGATTCGCAGCAGAGTCTCCGCTGCGGCTAATGGGACCGGAGTGTACGCCGGAAAGGCATGCATCCTATGACGAGTACGACGAGTAAAATTGCGGCCGCAGCTTTTGCGGCCGCCTTCCTCGCGGCTTGCGGAGGGCAAGGCGGTGTAACGCCGCGCACCTCGACGCAAAGACCGATTCCCGGATCGCCGCGCGCGAAGAAAGACATCAGTGCAGCTGATTTGCATGCCGGCGGCGGCGCCTTCCCGATGGAAGTGTATAACGGCGATCAGCAGCCGGTGGGACAGTATCCGAATCCAAGTCAGCAACAACCCACCACCGTTTCATTATTCTTCAACTATCCGAGTACGACGGCGAACATCTATTATTGCCAGACCGGCAGCGACTTCGGCAAGGGGATCTACACCGGCACAAACACCGGCGGTTCGACCGCCGCTTGCGCAAATGAAGGCGTTGCGGCGACGGGCTTCGGCGGCGAGGTCGACCCGCCGGATTTCGTCGGCACCGACGTTCCGTTTAGCGCAGCCGACAACACGGCGTATCAAGCAAACCGTCAGTTCAGCCACGGGAATCCGGCTGAGATACCGACCGTTGCCGGACCGATCGACTATACGTACAACACCGGCGACCTGACCGGTTTGGGCGCGAAGACGCTGAAGCTTTCACGCTGGTCGTACTGCGCCATATCCAATGGAACGGTTAAGGATTGGAACGATTCGGCAATTACGGCAGATAACGGCGGAGTGTCGGTAACCGGCGGAACGTCGCTTCCGATCACGTTCGTTTACCGCAGCGATCAAGACGGTACCAATCTGACGCTGCAGCGGCATCTTGGTATCGTCTGCGGCTCCAGTTGGACCGGCGTGTATGCATCGGCACCGTACCAGAGCACGGGACGTTCCGCGAAGTGGACCGGCGGCGCGGCCAGCGAAACCTGGACGGGCCCCACAACAGGAAACTTCGTAGCGGCGTACGGACCCGACGCGCAAATTAGCACGATTACCAGCACCACGGGCGGCGCGGGCGCCGTAGACGGACCGCTGGCGACCGCTCAAGGACTGGGTACGGCGCTTCTGCAGAACCAAGCCGCGGCGTTTATTGATCCGACGAACTCGACTGCACTTAAGGCGTCCGTATCACACATGCTGGTACGGTTGGGATCGACCGACGGCGGGGCTACCGGGGCACCGAACTCCGCATGCATCGCATACGTTCCTCCGTACACCTATGACAACCCAAGTGTATCGAACGCGTATCCGATCATGGAACTCAGCTACGTGCTCGCGTATCAGAAGAACAATCTGCACTTCGCCAATCTGGTGACGCTGCTCAAGTACATCGATCGTATCTACAGCTCGCCGCCCGCCGGATCTGCCGACGCGGTGATATTGCAGAACGGTTACGTGCCGCTTGACACCAGCATGAAGTCCTACGTCAGTCACATGCTTAGCGGTAGCACGAACTGCATCACGAGCTAACCCACCCATTAACCGCATAAGAAAGGCGGGCACGCTGCAAGTGTGCCCGCCACTTCCAGTTTATGTGAGACATTGAAGAAAACAGCAGCATTCGTTCTTGCCCTGATATTGGCGCTATGTTTTGCCCGTCACGCCGGTTTGGCGCAGACGGGAACCGGCGTTATTCGCGGCACCGTCACCGAGGCAAAAACGAAGGCGCCGCTCGCCGATGTTCGCGTGGTCGCCTCGTCCGGCAGCGGCACGTATCGCGTCCAAACGAACGCTCGCGGCGAATACACCATGTTGGGCGTCCTTCCCGATACCTACGTCCTGTCGTTTACGCGCGAAAACTACGGCCCGGTTTCAACGGCCGGAATAACGGTGCTGGTCGGCACGGTGCAAGTGTTCGACGCGGCGATGACGCTCAATTTGCGTACCATTGTTTCGATTCGGTCGAAAACCCACACGTCGGCCGGAAGCGCGTTCCAGCCGAACATGACTACGGATAACTACACGGTAACCGGAAACCAAATCACGATGGTTCAGGGCAAGCAATTCAATCCCGACGAAAATCAGCTGTTGCGATCCATTCCCAGCGTAACAATCGATAAGTCCGGCACCGTGTCCATACGCGGCGGCTTCGCCTTTGAAGCGGGCTACGAATTCGAAGGCATCGATTACACGACGCCGACCCCGAATCTGCAAAACACGCTGCAGAACATCGGAAATTTTAATCTGCTCAACGGTGTCGGCTCGGTGCAATTAATTCCCGGCGGTGGCGACGCGACGCATGGCAACACCGGGACCGGTCTGGTGATCCTCACTGCTAAGCACGGCACATACCCGGCCTCCTACCACCTGGATCTGGAAGCGGGATACCAGCCGGAGCATCATCAATTGGGCGCCGAATGGAGCTGGGCGAATAAGTCCGGACGGCTATCAAACTACTTCGGGTATCTCGGCGTCAACGAACAGTTTCAGTACGGCTACCGCGGCATGGCCGCGAACGTCTTGGGCTCGCGAGGAACGAACGCAGCCTCTTTGGGATCGCTCATCGATCCCAACCTGGTGTATTACAGCCCGATGAACCTGCATTCGAACGACTTTGTCGACAATTTGATCTATCGCTTCGGCCGTAATAATCATGAATATTTGCAACTCTTCGGGCAAAGTCAGGCCGTGAACCAAACACTGGACTACGGCGGTTCGGAAAATCTCTTTTACAGCTCCGGCGGCGGCTTGCAGGGCCAATGCTCGCAGAGTATTGTGGGCATTATCGACGCGCCGAACACGCCGGCCCAGGACCTGGCCTGCCAAAGCCTCATTCCGCTGTACCCGGCTCAAAAAACGACCAGCTCGTACGTGGGCCAGCCCGACCATTTAAACAATAGCTGGAAGACGTTCAAAGTACAATACGGTAACAATCTCAACTCGAATACACTGCTCACCCTAAAGTTCTACCGCGCGTTCGCCAAACAGGATCAGCAGCTTCCCGCATTCGGTATTTTTGCATCGCCGTACGGCGGAACGCGTACGAACGGCTCATTAGACGTAACGAGCGCAATCGGCAGCAAGCATCTTATCAAGGCGGGCCTGACCTACACGTTCTCACAACCGCAGGGCGAGCGTTTCGACGTCACGTCATACACGGCGTTCACCGCCGACCCCGCGTTCATCGTTTATCCGCTTTTGCATAACGGACAAGCTCCGCCGATCGGCACGACGCCGCCAAACTTCAACCCCGCCGGCTTTATCCCCGGGGCTCCCGAAATCGATTTTCTTACGCCGCAGCAATGCGCCGTATATCAACAGCAGTTTGCTATCAGTCAAAAGTGCGGCTATCTCTACTCGTATCTTCCGGGCGCCCAGCGTTTCCCGGCCGAGCGCGATTTGCCGACGGCCTCACAGCAAGTGTACGGCGCATATCTGCAAGACGATGTGACGTTCAACTCACGGTGGAGAAGCGAGATCGGCATTCGTTTGGACGGATACAACTTTATCGTTCCGCAAGACCCCAGCAATCCGCCGGGCATTAACGGCCTGCAGCATCAACGTCTTTACGAACCACATTTGAATATCACGTACGCGCCTGACGCTCAAGACGTTATTCGCGCCGGATATGGCCGCACGCTCTCTATCCCGCTTCCCTCGCAGTTGGGTGCAAACGTCGAACGGAATTCGTATGCTGCATTCGCGAACGTTCCCTCATTCAACAACGCCACCGGCTTACCGGCCACGTACTGCGGGGTGCGGGCAAACCAGCTCTGCACCAGTTACGCAGACCAGCTGTATTGGTTGACCCGCGACTATCACTTCGGCGGTCAGGCATTGAGCGCAGCGTTGTACGGTGCCACGTTTACGAATTACGATCTTTCGTGGGCGCACCAGTTCCGCGACGGTGCGGCGATAAAAGTTACTCCGTTTTACCGCCAAGGCTATAACGTCATCGAACAAACGGCGCAAATCGTGGGGTTCAATACGCAGACCGGCCTGCCGATTTACGGCGACCAAAGTTACTCCAACTTAGGGCAGCAAAAGGCGACGGGCGTCGAATTTCTCTACACGAAGGAGCGCGCAATCGGTTTGTCGGCGCAAATAGGCGCGACGTATATCAACCAGTTTGGAAACGAGCCGCCCGGTACGTATCTTACGCCTGCCGCACTAGCGGCCGGGGAACTGTACCGCTCTCCGGATCTTTCGCCGTTTCAATTGAATATTGCATTTCAGCAGCAGACGCGTACGGGGTGGCGTATTAATCCCGTGATAGCGCTGAACGCAGGTTATCCGTACGGAGCCGGATACTATACCGCCATCTATTGCAACGGTCATGCCGTATTGGTGCCCACGACCGATCTGAACAGCATCTTTTCAACGGCGCCGAATTATGTGGATCCGCAAAACCCCGGAACCTGTACGAATCCGAACATTGCCGCCGGCCGCGGCAACAAGGAACCGGCGTTGCCCGGCGGCCTGTTGTCCTCGCCACAGGCGCAAATCGACGTTACCGTTGAGTATCAGCATCCCGGTACGCCCTCGCTGTTCGGCATGCAAATCAAGAACCTGCTAAATCGCGTCTGGAACGTTCCGATCCAAAACACCTGTTACGGCGTGCCCGTCGTAACCGGCGTGAGCTCCGGCACCTCGCCGTGCACGTTTTCGCAGCCGCAGTATGGGAACTCGGGGTGGACCGGTTATCCGTATGCGGTATATCCCAATCAGCAGCCACTTACGTTTTACTTCTACTATCAGGTGCGCCGATGACGTCAGCCAGATACATCGTGCCGGCCATTGCGGCGATTGCTATTGCGGGATGCGGCGGCAGTAATGCTGCGTATCAGCCTACCGTTTCCGCGGTTAGTCCGGTTGGTTCGAACAAGCTGCAGTTTGCCGTGGGGATTGCAACGATCGCCTCAAACGGCGGCGGGACGATTACCTACGGGCTTAATACCGTGGAAACGCTGCGGCAGAAGAACGGGTTGTCCGGCAGCCTTTTCAACGTGCCCATTATTACGCTGCCCACGACGATGACCGTACCGGGTAATCCGCTGTACATCGACAACGATGCCGGGACCAACCGGATCACGCAAAATACGCTGAACGAGCCGAACATCGGACTGCCGACGAACGGGACGGGAGTACCGCTGGCCAATCCAACCGCCGGAGCATTCGGATACGGCTTTTGCGAGTGCAATTCGAACAGCGGGCCGATCAATGGTTTTGCGCCGCTTTTTATTGCGTATGCGCTTCCGCTCATAGGGCAACCGGGTCTGCAGTATTTTGGAGGACCGCCCGCCTTTGCGCCGATTTCGCCCGACCTGGCCGCCCAGAACTTCTCCGGGTACTCCATCGGATTCACCGATATCGCAATGCCGGCGGCCTTGGGTTCCTACCGGCTCGACGTCGCATTTCCGCCAAGCTACGGAACCTCGGTGAATTCCGATACGCCGACGCTTTCCGCCACGACGCAATTGGTCTCGACGCAGCCGCTCGCGGCATTTGCAACGCCGGCGTTCACCGCGGACGGCAACGGCGGCGGAACAATCGGCATTGCGGTCCCCGCCGGCGCTACGGAAGCCCTGGTGTTTGTCAAGGTTCTAACGGCAGCACCTTCGCAGGATCCATGCACGGCCGCGCACTCGACAACGCAATACTTTACGGTAAATGTCGCGCCAAATTCAACCACTGCGACGCTGCCCGATTCGCTAGGTCAACCCATGAGCGACGGAAAAGCGGCGCGTACGATTTGTTCGGGCGAATCGTACGAGGTTTACGCGGCGGCGTTCGACTATCCGGCGTTTGAAGCGTCCTATCCGGCAAATCTACAGCAGACGCCCGTCATTTCCGCCGCTTCGGGGCAAGCCGACGTTTCCACATCCGATGTCGCGGGAGGTCAATACCCGTAATGAAGCGTCAGTGGTGGTACCTGGTTGCCGTTGCCGCTCTGGCGTTGACGGCATGTTCGGGCGGTTCACTGTCAACGGGTGGCAACGTGTTTGCGCCTCCGACGCCGGCGCCGGGCGCAAAGATTCAGCCCGCATCCGTTCACTTGTCGGTAACGATCCCCGCAGCTTCAAATGCGGGCTCGGGCGACGGTAGAAAATACATCTCGCCGAATACCAAATCCATTTCATTGCTGCTCGTGTCGGTAAACGGTCAAGCCGTTACCGGGCAAAACGCGGCGATCGTGCAAACGTATGCCGGCGCTTCCAACTGTTCGAGCGGGTCGGGCGGCTCGCTTACGTGTACGGCGACTATCGCCGGCGCCGTGGGCAGCGACGTGGCCACGGTAACGCTGTATTCCGGCCCGAATGCAACGGGTTCGGCCCTTGCGGCAGGGTCGATGCAATTTCAAGTTGCGGCAACCGGCTCGTCTTTGGCGATCACCAATGGCACGAGTATTTCCATCGGCGGCGTGGTCGCCAATCTTTCGGTTGCGGTCTCGCCGCAGTCGTTTGCGCTCGGCCATAGTGCAAGCCTATCGGTAACGTTGACCGCAACGGACGCGAGCGGCGCAACAATCGTTGGCCCGGCAGCCTTCACCACTCCCGTGGAACTCACAACGAGCGACACGACCGGTTCCATCGGCTTCACCACCGGTACTTCGCAAACGCCGTCCTCATCATTATCGGTAACTTCGCCGGCGACCCAAATTCAAATGGTCTATAACGGCAGTTCGCAGCTCGCCGCCGGTCCTATAACCGTGCAGGCGCAGCAAGGGAGTTTGACCGCCGTCGCAACCGCGCAGGCGGGTGGGGTGAGTCCGTCCGGATCTCCCTCGACGTCACCGTCCGGAACGCCGCTGCCGCAGAACGCGACCGTATACGTGCTCAATCAAGGCAGCAACGGTGGAACGAACGCCACCGTTACCGAGTATTCGTTGACCGCGAGCGGCAATGCGGCACCGATACGCACCGTGACGCTGAGTCCCTCACTGTATGCGGCCGGGATGGCCGTCGACAAGACGGGCCGCATCTATATCGGCTATTACGATTCGCCGACTTTTGCGATCGACTCCGGTAACGAACTTGACGTTTACAACGCCGGCGCATCGGGAGCGGCGCACCCTGCCGCACGGATCACCAGTGAAGCGACACAGAGTACGATGCTCGACCCCGGTACTATCTACGTTGATAAATCGGGACGTATCATCACGCTGGCGACAACGAACGTGGACGGCCAATCCGGAGGAGACAGCATCGTCACTTACGCTCCAAACGCAAACGGCGCGGTGCCTCCCGTGCATGCATGGAACTTTGACTACACAAACGGCGCTATGTATTTCGTCTACGCATTTCAGTACGGCGGTTACTACACCATCGGACTGACGGAGGACTCGGCCGGCAATCTCTTTATGGCTGCCACGCTTGGCGTGCTCGCTTCATCGGATCGCCCGCAAGGCGTTTTCGTAGCGCCCGCATCGTTCGTCAATGGGCCGCCTTTAACGCAGCCGCTGCGAGTGATTCCGGGCGGCGGGTCCGCAACCACGCTGCCCGCATATGCATCGGGCCAGCTGTTGCAGGGCCTAGCCCTTGATTCGTCCGGGACGATCTACGTTAGCCAAGCGGTGAACGGAACCGGATCGATCGCCGCGTTTCATTCCGGGGCCTCGGGCGGCGTGACGAATGTTCCACCGCTTCGCACCATCAGCGGATCGGTACTGAACGTCAGTGTACCTGCCGTCCAAGTTCCGCCTCAGCTCCCGCTTGCGGTTGCGGGCGGTACACTGATCGTCGGTAATCAAACCACGAACAGCGTGTTGTTTTATCCGACGACGGCTTCGGGTTCTGCAACCCCGGTAACGATATCCGGGACAGCGACGGGATTGCAGACTCCCATCGGCGTTGCGGTCGGCCCCGGCCAATGAAGATACAATTGATTCGCATGGTGTTCGCAACACTTGTGAGCATCGAACTCATCGCGTGCGGCGGCGGTGGTACGACGCCGCATATGGGGTCTTCACCCGGGCCCGGTACGGTGCAACTGCGTTTCGTCAATGCCTCACCTGACGCGGGATATCCCGATCCTCTCGACGCTTCGCTTGGCGCCCCGTTGAATGCCGCTTACGTGTCGCTGGACGGCGCGCAGGTGACCACAATGCAGGCGGGCCCCGCATATGTTTCAAGCGCCGGGTTCAACGGCGTTCCACTCGTAGCAAGCGCCGCAGCATACATTAACGCCGCCGCCGGCGCAAAGAGCGTTTTGTACACGCCGGCGGCTCCCTCGCCGGGCGCGGGCGGAAATGTCGGGCCCTTTACGTTACCGAACCTTACGGCCGGTCACCGGTACACCGTTGTACTGGCCGGTTCGTATTGCTTGCATTCACTTCAAGTGTACACGTTCGATGATGGAACGGCTTCCGGTTCCGGCACCGTCGCCGTATATAACGTCGCGCCCGATGCGCCGCAACCGGCCTATGACTTTGGTTTTTTCAATCCATCTGCCGGGCCGCAGCCCGGTGCGCCGAACGCCGGAAGCGTTGCGCTCGGCAAGCGCGCGGCTGTACCGGCGCCGAGCGATCCGGCGGGCTTCGGGGTCTGGGTTGTCGATCAATCGCAAGCAGTCGTTGGATCGGTGCTTCCGTCCGACGTCGATCCGTTCGATGCAAACAACGTCGTGCCGTACAATGCGTTGTCGACGTTTTCCGTATTCATCACGGACACCGCGCAGCGCAATTTCGGAGGCGCCATCCTTTGCGCGAACGAACAATTCGGCGCACCAAACGTTGTCGCTGGGCTTTCCCCGTGAGATCGCGCGTAGCGCTGCGTTGCGCCGGTGCCGTGCTGCTTGCCGTGGTCGGCGCATGCAACGGTGCGGAGACACCGGGTGCGGTTCAACAACCGCCCACGCCGCTTCCGGTCGTTTCACCGCCGGGACATATGTACGTTGAGTACGGCACGGCGGCGGGACACGAGCTCGTTCAGTACCGTCTGCCGGTAACGCCGGCAAGCACCCCGCAAGCTATACTGCAGCAAGACGCGTTTATCAATGCGAATCCGTACGCCGTGGATCCATCATCAGGAAGACTTGCCATCGCGCCCAGTACGGATAACCCGTCCGATGGACTACGCATCTACACGCCGCCGCTGCGCCCGGGGCAATCGCCCTCGGTCGTGATTCCGCCCGGCCCGGCGACCCTTCCGTCCGGCGGGACGGCGGCCGCCTTCGATCCGTTGGGTAATCTGTGGCTCTCGACGCAGACCGACATCCGCGAATTTCCATTGCCCTTCTCCGATACTGAAGTCGCGTCGACGATTCAGAGCAATTACACCTTTGCAAACATCGAGGTGGGTTCCGACGGGGCGCTTTACGGCGTGGGGAATCCGCTCAACGTCTTTTCTCCGCTCGATGCGCCCGTCACATACGCCTACACCAAGCCTGCAAAAAAAATCAATGGTCAGGTGCAATTTCAATCCGCCTTGGCATTCGATCAAAGCAGCGATGCAATAGCGGCGTATCAAGTCCTCGCAGCGGGACCGACCCCGCTGCCTTCGCCGTTTCCCGTACCTACCGCCGGCCTGGGAGTTTTCCCGCTGCCGATACGGGCCACCGAGTTGCCCTCGCTCACCGTTCCGCTGCCGGGCCATGGCAGCATCCAACCCTCGCTCGACGGCAGCGTTGGCACCGATCAGAATAATCTGTACGTGGGCGATTCGGTGACCGGCACAATCTACGTGTACCCGCTGCCTATTCAAAATGCAGCCCCCGCATTTGCAGTGCGCTGTCCGGCGAGCATTGCGGGATGCGTCTTACCTACTGCAAATTTGCCAAACGCGGTTTTTCAGTACGGACCATAATGTGGCGAAGAGCCGCCCTCCCCAAGCGGCTCTTCCAGGCAGCGACGGGCGCGAGCAGATCGCAGCGTGCTACGGCAGCAGTTCGAACAACGAGGCCGGCACGGTGCCGGCTTTGTTCAGCGGCGCTAGTCCGTACGCACTTTCAATCGTGTGCAGCAGATTGTAGTGGTTTGCAAGTGCAGCAGATTGAATTGGATGCGTGTATCGCGGCGTAATGACGATTGCGGCGATATGTCCACCGCCCACTTGCGGCGAGCTGCAGCAGCCCAAGTTTGAACTGTAGTCGTTCTCGTCCCAGACGATAAACAACGCCGAGTTTGAAGTAAATGACGGCGAGGAAGTTATCGTTTGCACGAGCGTATGAAGATAAATGTCACCTTCACGAAGCAGGGCGTCGTAGTTCGTGCAGGTCGTCGTCCCATGCATGTCGTGGCATTGATCCGGCGCGATAAAAACGAAGCGCGGCGCGGTCGCGGCATTTGCTAAAGCCGCATGCAATTGCGTTGCGTTATTGTCTAGGGGAAGAACCTTATCGCGGCGCGACGGATTGGTCGCGATATCGGTGTAGTACACGAACGGATTGTGTTTTTGGGCGTAAAGAACCGGTCCGCTCGTCGGGTAACGTGAGCCCAAGTACCCCGGCGTGGGCATCGACTGCTCGTACGCCGCCCAACTGATATGCTTGCTCTCGAGCTGATCCACCAGATTTATATAGGGAATTGAGTGGCATCCGGGTCCGGGCGAGGGTGCATAGCAACTGTTGTTGTCGTCCGAGATATTGTTGGTGTAGCCGCCGATAAGCGCCAGATAATTCGGCAAACTTGGATGGGTCACGCCGAAGTAGAGCGTGTCCAAGCCATATTTGAGAGCGATGCTCGTGATATACGGCGTGTCCGGGTTGCCGTTCGCATCGTCGTGGCCGATAACGTCGTCAAAACCCTGATTTTCCATATACACCACGAAAATCCGGTTTAAACTTGTGGTGGTCGCCGTAGCCTTGGTTGCTGGAACCAAAGTCGCAACGCACGCAAGAACAAGCGCGGCATAGACCGCGAAGTAGCGCTTCATGTTGGTGCTTCGTACCTTTCCTTCTGATAGAAGAAGTGTCGATACCACCAGCATTGCGCGCTGGTATTAACGCGCGCTTATGTTGCATTTAAATGTTGTTAGGGTTAGAGGGAACGCGGCCGCCGGCGCGTCAGCGTATTAAAAATGATTTAACCGTTTTGGAGTATTCCGCTATCTGCCGCTACCGCCGGGGCGCGGTGCCGGTGTGGATGATGTGCGGGGTAATTACTACGTAAAGATTGCTGCGCGCGGACGTGTCGTGGCGGGTGCGAAAGATTCCGCCGATGAGTGGAAGATCGCCTAGGCCAGGGATTTTGGATAGGTTGTCGATTTCTTCGTCGCGCAGCAGACCGCCGATGATAAACGGCGTGCCGTCCTGCACGGTGGCGCTGGTTGTCGCTTGTCGCAAACTAATCTGGGGAACGTTGCCCTGGGTTGTGGGCACGTACGCCGTAACGCTTGATACCTCCGCAAAAATGTGCGAGGTGACAAACCCGTCCCGTGTGATGCGCGGCTGAATCTGCAGGTTAACGCCTACGGCGATATAGTTCGTTGAAACCTGCGTTAGGGTCGGCGAGCCGGGAAAGATCGTCGTTTGAATAATTGGCAGTGCGTCGCCGGTGAGAATCTGCGCGGGCATACCGCTGAGCGCGAGTACTTGCGGCGTGGCTAAGATTCGTCCGCCGCCCTTGGCAATCGTGGCAAACAGGCTTGCCTGAATATTGGCACTAAACGTGGGCAGTTGCCCGCTCGCGGCGTTTAGTCCGCCGCTTGCAATCGGTGCGCCCGCTCCCGTCGCAAGTTCCAGGCCCAGATCGCGCGCTGCCGTCTCGCTTAACTCTACGACTTGACATTGAAGCATGACGCTGTCGAGTGGAACATCGATGGCCTGCACGAGCAACCGGAGCGATTCAATCTGTTGCCGGGTTCCGGTGAGGATCACGGCGTTTAGCCGGCGATCGATCGCGACGTTATCGGAGACCTTTTCGCCAAAACTTTGCGGAGTGGAGGGTTGCGCGCCGTACGTTTGCTGGGATTGAAGAGGCTGCGTACCGTTCGCGGACGTGGGCAAACTAAAGATCGAGCCCTGTGCCTGGAAAACGTCATTCGGCTGTATCTGCGAGCCCTGCGTAAGGACCCCCGCCACCTCGCTGACGTCCGCATACTTCAAGCGTATAACTTCGAATGTGTGCTCCGGCGAAGCCGCGAGAGTCGTTTTCCCTCCGCTTGGCCGCGCCGCCATGGCACCCTCCCCCAGCACATGGAAGTCGATGGTAATCGCAGGCCCGGATGCCGTCGCGGTTGCCGTCACCGGCTTCTTTAAATGAAACGTCACGTATAGTTCGGAGCCGTTGGGCGTAACGTCGTAGCCCGTAAGGAGTTTATTCGCCTGTAGAGGAGGCAATTGCGCCAGTGTACCGGTCGCGCCGGGCAAGAGAAGGGCGACGTCGGTGGTGCCCCCACCGCTCAGCTGCCATCCTGCATGCACGGCGGCGTTCAGGACGACCACCACACGGGCCTCAGTGGCGCTTACCGCCGTAGCCCGCACGGCGACGATCTGCGTACCGGGCGCCGGGGATACGCCGGCAAGCAGGAACGCGAAGGCAAGAAAGCCGGCGATCTTGATAAGCATCCCGACGAGCGTACCAATCGCAGATTATAGGGCATTTAAGGTTCACTTAATAGCCTGCTTATAGAGGTTGTGGGGCGGCGCGCGGCATAGTGAAGCAGTCTTGCCGCGTAGGGGAGCAGCTGGGCATGATCGCTGACGAAACGAACCTAGTCATCGCCGTAAAAAAGGCAATGGTCAATCTGCCGGGCACGGACCGTTCGGGTCTGGTAGATTGGATGAACAGCCAACTCGCGAAGGACGACGCCCGCGCCGCCCACATCGAAAGTGAGGCTGAAGGCACCCTCGTGGGTTCGATAAAGGCCGCGTTCATCGAGCTCTCTGCCCACGAAAAACGGTCGATTATCGACTGGACGCGTTAAGTCGCGCGTAGGGCGCCAGAACCAGGCGTACCGGTGTTACAGCCACTGCGAATTCCCGGAAGCTACTTCTGGTCTGAATGGCAAGACCATATCGGTTTACCGGGCAACAGTTTTCTTTTTACCAGTAAGTCCGGTAACGCCGTCATCGATCCGCTGCCGGTCGATGAGCGTACGCTGCAGCAGATCGAGCAGCTTGGCGGAGTAGCGAAGATCATCGTTACCCCGGCCGCTTACCAGCGTGATGCGCAGGCGCTTTCCGAGCGGTTCGGCGCTCCGGTCACGACGAACGTCGCGCACGATGAGGAAATATTCCCGGGGATGTTTGCGATCAAGCTCAACGATCAGGAGCACCCCGGCGCGTTTGCCGTCAACATTCCGGAGCTGCGTGTCGTGCTGGCGGGCAGCTGCGTGCTGGGGACTCCGGCCGGCGCGCTTTCGATGTTCCCCGAAAGCGCCTACGCCGACGTCACAAAAGCCGCGCTTGGATTGCGGCGGATATTACGTGCGTACCCTCAGGCGTTGCTCGTAGGTCAGGGACAGTCACTTTTTACCGGCGCCTATGAGGCGATGTACCAGCTGCTCTATTCCCAAGCCGGAGCATACGTGCACCGGATTAATATCGACGAGCTCGACTTTCGCGACGGACGAGACGAGCACGATGAGCAGCCACAGACCTACCAGTGCCGTGATGCGGAGGTTGGCTTGGCGATAGGCGCGCGTAAACTGGGCTATCGTGTATCGACCCTGGAACCGGGCCATCGCTTTTGCCCGTTACACAGCCATGCTCGTGAAGAAGAACTGTTTTTTGTGCTTGAGGGCACGCCCAGTGTGCGAACGCTGAAGCAAACGGTGCAGTGCCGTCCGGGAGATTTTATCGCTTTGCCGGTTGGCGAAACCGGTACACACCAACTTATCAACGAGGGCGATGCTCCGGCCACGATAATTCTGCTGGCTCGAAACGAATTTCCGGAGGTATGCTATTATCCGGATTCCGACAAATTGCTGGTCGATCTCGAAGAGCCGCTCATCAACGGGCGCAGTTCGATGATGGTGCACGCCGGCCCGGATTTAGATTATTTTGACGGCGAGCCAAACCTGTAGGCGCACTACCATGCGCAGTCCATTCGTTATCATCGCGTTCTTTCTGCTGTTGGGGACTCCGGCATGGAGCAGTTCCGCGGATCCTAACGCTGTCAACGTAACGAACGTCGTTGAAAGGACGATGCGCGATACGAAAGCAGTGGGACTGTCCCTCGCCATCATCCGCGACGGAAAAATCGTGTATTTGCGCGGCTTCGGCCGGCGGAGCACCCACGGAAAACCGGTGGATACAGGCACGCGTTTTGAGATTGGTTCGCTCACCAAGCAATTCACCGCCGCAGCGATCCTCCAATTGAAAGAACGCGGAAAACTTTCAATCGACGATCCTCTGGCAAAATATGTGCCGGCATTCCCCCATGCACGTGACATTACGCTGCGCGAACTGCTGAATCAAACAAGCGGATTACCGGATTACTTGCTAACAAACCACTTTCTTGCCATATCGCATTCCAGGCCAGGATCCTTCGAGGCGATCGAACGCATGGCGTCCGGACCACTGCACTTCGCTCCCGGATCTCGATGGGAGTACAGTAATACCAATTACATCGCCCTGGGGCGCGTAATCGAGGTTGTTGCGCACGAGCGTTATGACGACTATGTTCAAGCTCATCTGTTTTCTGTTGCAGGCATGACTCACAGTACAACACTCGCACAAGAGGCCTTTATTGCGGATGGTGCGGTAGGTTACTGGCGCGGCATGCGCGGTACGGATCCACTTGTTGTTGCACCAGCGAGCCTTCAGAGCTGGACCTGGTCGGCGGGCGACATCGTCTCGACGGCGCAGGATATCGCGCGCTGGGACATCGCACTCATGGGCGGAAGAGTTATTACGCATGCGGACTTTGCGCTGATGACGCGGCCGGGAAAACTAACCGGCGGCACGCGCACGGATTATGCGTTTCATTGGTGGACTGATCCCTTGCGGGGGCATCGTCTGCTTTCAGGGCTGGGCGATACGTACGGGTTCTCTTCATGCGACGACGTTTTCCCCGACGATCACGTAGCCATTGTTGTTTTGGAGAACATGGCGGTGACTCCGAACGGCGATTCCGATGCTGCGGCCGGCGTAGCCGCGCGCGTTTTTCAAGACGAAACGATGACATAGCGGCACTTCGTTGAAACGTGCGGCCATGGAATCGCTGTTTGCGGCGCAGGCGCCGGAAGCTACATTGTTCGCCGACGGCGGATCGCGGGGGAATCCGGGACCGGCGGCTTCCGGCGCGGTGCTTGTGGGGCCTGACGGAACGATCTTGCACGAGGTTGGTCACTATTTAGGAAGGGCGACCAATAACGTCGCTGAGTGGACCGCTTTAGCGATTGGCTTAGAAGCCGCCCTGGAGCACGGCGTACGGCGCTTGGCCGTACGGATGGACAGCGAGTTGGTCGTCAAGCAGATTTCGGGTGAATACCGTGTGAAGCATCCGGACCTGCAGCCCTTGCATCGCCGCGCGCTTTCCTTGCTGCGTAAATTCGAGCACGTCGACGTGCGTCACGTGCGCCGTAAAGACAATGCCCTGGCAGACGCGGTGGTGAATAAGGTTCTGGATGCCTCGCAGTAATTGGTTCGGCACGGCGATTTTCGTCTTTGCGGTCGTCTTCATCCTCGCCGGGCTGGTCTTCATAAAATGGCCGGATTTCCAGCATAAAGCCGACGTAAACCGCGTGCTGTACCAGCATAGCTTAGGCGAGGCTACGTTGCAGATCGACTATGCCAAGCCGCCGGTGTATCGCGAACAGTACACGCTCGTTGACGACAACGGCGTTTCATCCGCCGTCTATCGCATTCAGGGTTACTCCGGCAAGGTTGTCACGATTTCTCTGCCGCCCGAGCGGACGACCGATCCGTCACGCAACGTCGGCTACTTTTTCGAAGATATCACGCAAAACGATCAGGCGTGGCAATTAGTAAACAAACCGCCCGTCGGAAATACGGACGTGCGGTATACGCTCCATGTTCATCAAATCGCCGACAACCGGCAAGGTTCGCGCACGGTCGTCTTTACCGATCCTAAATACTGGGCGGTGACTGCCGGCCGCCAGTATCACATTCAATTGAGCAAGAACAGTCCGACGCCGGATCTGACCAAACTGCAAAGCACCTCGCTTGCGGATCCCCGTTACGAAAAGATCGTTCAGGCATTTCGCAATTTCGGGCCAGTCTCGTTCCGTAAGAAGATCGCGCAGGCGCAAGCCCTTATTCGTGCGTCACACTAGCGCTGCCCGGTACGGGCGATGGGCTGCATTCACGCTCGTGGTGCTCTGCGGGCTCGGCTTTGCGGCATACGAGCTATTCGAACAGCCCACGAATCAACTTTTCGGCCGCACGGTGACCTATGGCCCGCGCGATGAGCGCGTGGTCGCGCTAACGTTTGACGACGGTCCGAATCCGCCATACACGAATGCCATCCTTGACGTGCTTGCGCGCGAACACGTGCATGCAACCTTTTTTCTCGTCGGGCGCGCCGTACAAGCCTATCCGGGCGTCGTTCGGCGCGAAGCGGCGCAAGGGAATGCCCTGGGGAACCATACCTGGGACCACCGGCACCTCATCGTTATGCGCAGGTCGGCGATCCGAAGCACGTTGGCCCGCACCGATGCGGCGATATTTCATGCCGCCGGCGTGCGCACAACGCTCATGCGGCCGCCGTTCGGTGCACGCGATTGGCTCGTGATGCAAACGGCGCAGCGCCTGGGATACACGGTTGTCATGTGGTCGGTTCCGTTGGCGCGCGATTGGGAATACCCGCCCCCGGGAGTTATCGCGCAGCGAATACTGCCGCACGTAGTGGACGGATCGATCATCGTACTGCACGACGGTAATCGCGGGCAGCTGTGCGGTAAGATGCATTTGTCGCCGCATGTATGTGACCGCAGCCGTGATATCGAAGCCACGCAACTCATCATCAAAGGCCTAAAACGTCGAGGATTCCGCTTTGTTACGATTCCGCAGCTCATAACCTTGGGGAAAGGCTCTAAGCATACACCCGCCCCTGGAAACGAATGAAGCCGTCGATGTGCCGGCCGCTGGGGTCATGATGCGTCCAATGCACGACCGGCATTGCCCCGGGTTTGGGTTCGAGCTGACCGCGAACTTGAATGGCGTCACCGGGGCGCACGCGCACCGGCTGCGCGATGGTCACATTGTCGACGATACGCACCGGACCGGCGGTTGTTTGCGCCTCGAACGCTTCATGTTCGCGGCGGGTCCTACGACCGAAGAAGAATGACGGGCTTGAGCGGACGTTCGCATCAAATGTTACCTCGACCGGCCGCGTTGAGCCATACGCGCGCTGAATATCCACGACCGGCTATCACGACGGGGCCGCAGGGCGCTAGTCGGCCGCGCTTCGTCGGTATAGCGTCAGAGGGTTCGTGGTACGATAGGACCCTGGCATGAGAACGATTCGAACTGCGCGTCTGCGCCTGATCCCCGTCACCTTCGAAAACGCACTTTCGCTGTGGCGACTCTTGCAGCAGCCCGATCTGCGTGTGTACCAGGATCTCCCCACCGTGGGAGCGGCGATCTTCAGCGAGATGGTCGCCAAGCGGCCCGCGCAACTGGCACCTGAGGCCACCGGGCGGTTTGAGTGGATCATCCACCTTGCGGGTGCGAGGCTGCCGGTTGGCTGGCTTTCTTTGCGGATCGCCGATCGCGATCCCAACAGCGGCGAGGTCGGCT
The DNA here is from genome assembly GCA_035656615.1 of Vulcanimicrobiaceae bacterium. Taxonomy (GTDB): domain Bacteria; phylum Vulcanimicrobiota; class Vulcanimicrobiia; order Vulcanimicrobiales; family Vulcanimicrobiaceae; genus DASRSF01. Next base: position 21,647 of record DASRSF010000256.1, read on the forward strand.
ACAGCATCCTGCGGGAATACCGCGGTCGCGGCATCGCTACCGAGGCGGTTCGCGTATTAATTTCGGAGGCGTTTGCGAGCGCGAGCCTGGCCCGCGTATACGCGTACTGCGTTCCCGACAATCAGGCATCCCGCGCAGTGCTCGAGCGCGTTGGTTTCCAGTTTGAGGCCCGACTGCCCCACGGCGCAACGGTCAACGGGCAGATGGTCGACGTGCTGATGCACCGCATCGACCGGGCCGACTGGGATCAGTCGGGAAACTCGATTGAAATGCCCGCGTCAGCATATCCCGCATAACGGCGCGCAGCGCCCGCCAGATAGGCGATAAGCGGCTCCCGAACGACGCGCACCTGAATGCGGTCCGCAATGTCCGCAATGGGAACCCACGCCGCCTGTACAACGTGATCCGCCTCGACATGCGGCGCTTCCGGTTCGCCGTCTGCCTCCACGGCAAAGGTAAAGTTGGTAAAGTGCACGTCCCCATCGTACGATTCGCTCACGTAGCACAACTCCTGAACCCGCCCCCGCATCCCCGTCTCCTCGGCGAGTTCGCGCGCAGCGGTTTCTTCCAATAATTCACCGCTGCGCTGACGGCCCCCGGGCATATTCCAAAGCGGTTGCGCGTGATTCGGATATGTTGATGCAACCAACAGAATGCGAGTATCGCGGCGCACTAATGCGGTGCACAAGTGAATGCAGCTCATAGGGCAGCGAAGACCTGCGCATGGCGGCGTGCGCTTTGGTTCCAATCATATCGCGCGGCTTGCGTGAATCCGGCAGCGCGCAAATTTGCGCGCAGCGCGGCATCCTGCGCGATGCGCGAAAGGTTTTCCGCCCACGCTTCAACGCTATGGGGCGGCGCATAAAGCGCGGCATCGCCCGCAATCTCCGGCAAGCAGCTCGCGGCGCTGGCCAGTACGGGCGTTCCGCACGCCATTGCTTCGATCATCGGCATGCCGAACGTTTCATAGTATGACGGCACGCACAGCGCTAATGCACCCGCGTAGAGCGAGCGCAGCCGCGCGTCACCGGACCCGCGTGCGTCCGCACCCGCCAAACCAGCATAATACACTCCGGGCGATGACGGATCGCGGCTGCCCGCGACAACCAGATGAACCGTCGGCTGCGCAAACGCGCGCTTGAACGCGCGCAACAGCAGCGGAAAATTTTTACGCGGCTCCCCCACCGGATCCCCGATGAAGAGAACGTATGGTTTCGGAACGTCGTGCGTGCTTGAAACGTCCTGCGCCGGGTGGAAAACAGGATCGACGCCGTGATGGATCACGACCACGCGATCCGTTGAAATCGAAAACACGTCGAGTATCTCGCTTTTTCCGAATTCCGAGACGGCAATGAATGTGCGGCAAGTCTCTACCGATCGAAGAAACGGCGCTTGTTGTTGCTCCCGGCGCCGCGGGTCCGGATCGGGAAAGCGGAATGGTACGGCGTCATGTATCGTCGCTACGCTTGGACCGGCACTTCGAAAGAACGTGCCGTTGGCAGGGTGCCAAAGTATCTGACCCGCATCCGCAGTGGAAGCCAGGCGAAATCGCTGCGTGCCGAGCGCCCGGCGCAATGCGCCACGGTGACGCAATACGAACGGGCCGAACGCGAGCAGCGTAATCTCAAAGTCATCGCGCGCCGCCAACCGGCGCAGGATTGCACGCGTATAGCGGCCGATACCGCGAGTGTCGGATGCCAGATCACGAGCATCCACCGCTAAACGAACAACGTGCACGAAGGAGGAACGTTGGCGCATCGGCAGCTTCACTCCCGCGCAGCGCGTTCCCGGCTGGCGGCGCACCTCATCCTGGGTCCAAGGCCCGAGCCGTTTTTGGAAGCGCTTTGCGCGTCAATCGCCGATGCGTGCGATGCGCTAATCGTCAACGATAATGCGCCGGACCCCGATATTCACGGCCCCGTTCTGCAACAAAGCGCGTTCGCGCGTCGCGGTGCGCTGCTTCACGATCGAACGCCGTTTACGGATTTTTCGACCGCGCGCAATATCTGTTTGCGTCTCCACGCCCAGCACGATGCCGGCGAGTGGGTTGCATTCGTGGATGCCGACGAGGTCCACTGTGCGGCGGTTACGCGAATCGCGAACAACCTTGTCCGCGTTCCGCGCGGTATCGACTTCGTAGACGGTTATACATGGCACTTCTTTCAATCATTTCATTGGTACATGTCCGTGGAGCGTCGCATGGCGTTTTTTCGCTTTGACGAACGTCTGCGGTGGGAAGGGTTGGTCCACGAAAAGCTGCTCGGTTCAACCGGTGCGCGTATTGCGCTTCCATACGTTTACGCGCACTACGGCTGGGTTATTCCGGCTCGCCTGCACGCCGAAAAAGGTCGCCAGTACTTGCATCTGGGTGCGCCGGGGCGGGTCGTGGCCGAAGAGGCGCTAAACCAGGTTGAGGCGGGTACCTATTTCGAGTTCGAGGACCGCTGGCAGCGCGCACTGCGATTCACCGCAGCGCATCCACCTGCCGCGCGCGCCGTTATCGAACGCATTGAACGCCAGCGCGCCGCCGAGTTCGCGAAGGTCGATAGCATCATCGCAAGCCGCCAACCGGCAGCACAACGGCTGCAGAACCTGCTCGCCAAAGCCAACTATGAAGTGCGCTGGCGTGGTCGCGCTTTCAACCCTTTGGCGCGAGAGATGATGTCATAGCGGCCTGAAGGGCGTCGGCGAAAGCGTCAACGTCTTGCGGCTTGGTCGCATGATGCGTCATCCATCGCACTTCCGGTAGCGCCTGGTCGAAAACGTAAAAAAAGAACTGTTGCTGTAACGCCGGGATCAGACTGCGACCCAATGTCGCGAATATGGCGTTACATTCGACGGGCTGCGTAATCCGTATGCCGGGAATTTGGCGAACGCGCGATTCCAGGCGGCGCGCCATCGCGTTCGCATGGCTTGCGTACTGATGCCAGCGATCGTTCTCAAGCAGCGTAAGGAATTGCGCCGCGATAAAGCGCATTTTGGAAGCCAGCTGCATGGCTTGCTTGCGCACGAACGGCGCAGCCGCGCCGTGCAATGCCGCCTCAAAAAACAAAACGGTTTCGCCGAAAAGCAGGCCGTTTTTGGTACCACCGAACGTTAGAACGTCCACGCCGGCATCCCGCGTGCATTCCCGCAAGCCGCACCCCAATGCAGCTGCCGCGTTGGCGATGCGTGCGCCGTCCATATGAACGTACCAGCCTTGTGCGTGAGCGAACTCGGAAAGCGCGCGAACCTCGTCAATCGTGTACAACGTTCCGAACTCCGTTGACTGCGATATGGAGATGGCCCGCGGTACGACGTGGTGTTCGTCGCGATCTTGCCCCGCAAATGCGGCAAGGTCCTGGACACGCATCTTTCCATTGATTGTCGGGACGGTGAGGATCTTCGAACCGCTGAACCGCTCGAACGCGCCGCACTCGTCGGTCTGCAAATGCGAAGAAGCGGGCGCAATGACGGCTTCGTACGGTTTGAGCAAGCAGCTCAGCGCCACCACATTTGCTCCGGTTCCGTTGAACGAAAAATACGGGTCGGTGTTTGCGCCGAAAATTTCCCGGAAGCGCGCATTCGCGCGGGCAGTAAGCGGGTCCGCACCGTATGAGACGGCATCGCCGGTGTTCGCTTGCTCGATGGCCGCCAGAATCTCGGGAGCGGCCGGTGCGGCGTTGTCGCTGGCAAAACTTTGCATGGCGTGCCGGTTTCGCGGATAACGGCGGCAATCCGGGTACCATAAGACGCGATGCCCGCAAATCTCTTACTGGGCGTTTTGCCGGACCACGAACGCCGGCGCATTGCACCGTACTGCGAACGGGTTCCGCTGCGCCTGCGAATGACGCTTATCGAGCCGGAAAGCTCGGTGGACCACGTGTGGTTTCCGGATTCCGGTGTCTGTTCCAGCTTGATTCACGTTTCGGGTGGCGAGGCGGTGGAAGTCGCTCTGGTTGGCCGAGAAGGAATGGTTGGGCTGCCGCTCGTGCTGGGCGGCTTCGCGAACCCGTTTCATGTCGTCGTTCAATCGGCCGGATCGGCGACGCGAATTGCGCGCGAGCCGTTCACGCATGAGGTTCTGGACTCATCGCGTCCATTCTGCGGCGCCTTGCTGAAGTACGCCAATCTCTATCTGTCAATCGTCGCGCAAACAGCCGCTTGCAATCGGCTGCACACTATCGAACAGCGATTGGCGCGCTGGCTGCTCGACATGCGGGTGCGAACCGACTCGCCGGATCTTCCCCTAACACATGAATTTTTGGGCCTGATGGTCGGCGCGTACCGGCCGTCGGTGACGAACGCATTGAGCGCGTTAGAAGAACGCCACCTTATCCATGCAGGGCGGGGACACGTCCTTCTGGTCGATGAGAAAGGGCTCGAAGCGGTCGCTTGTGAGTGTCACCAAGCCGTGCAGCGGCGTACGATGCAAACGTTGGACCAGATTCGCTCGATGGCAGCGTAAGTTTAGAATATGTATGCTTGATGACTGAGAACGCGGTGGTCCGCGCCGTACCATTGTGGAATTGTGCCAAGCAATGCCGTCCTCGCTTCTCTTCCCGCCGATGAATTTGAAAGGCTTCGCCCCTACTTCCGGCCGGTTCCGCTACTCGCCGGCCAAGCGATATGCACCGTAGACGAACCACTTCACGGCATGTGGTTTCCCGAGACGGGCGCCGTCTCGCGTATGGTGCAACTGCCTGGAGGCGACACCGTTGAAACCGGAATCGTCGGCAACGACGGCGTCGTCGGGCTGCCGCTTGCGCTTGGCGTTCCAAATGGCGTGGGGCACTGCTGCGTACACATCGGCGGCGAAGCGCTGGTAATAAGCGCCGCCGACTTTAGAGACCACGTTCGAAGCGAACGCAGCCCGCTATTCGATGCGCTCTTGTCGTACACCAATTTGTTCATTCTGACGCTCGCTCAGCTGACCGCGTGTCATTGCCTTCACCGGATCGATCAACGCCTGTGCCGCTGCCTGCTTATGCTGGACGATCATGCGCGCGGAAATCAGCTGCGCCTGACGCACGATACGCTTGCTGAATTTTTGGGAGTCCATCGCCCCTCGATAACGTATGCCGTGCAGGCATTGGTGTCCGAAGGAGCTATCGCCTCCGAACGCCGGCGTATCATCATTTCGGATCGAGCGGCGTTACTACGCCACGTGTGCGAGTGCTATGCGATCATCCGATCTACGACGAAGCGCGAGATCTCACGCCTTGCAGCCGAACTAAACGGCCTCGGAATGAATGCCTAAAGAAAATCCCATACGCTTCCAAGCCGCCTTGGATTGCAGTGATCGGTGAACGCCTGGTGCATATCATCGCAAAACCTGCGCTCTTGCGCTGACAGATTCACCGTTGCCGAGCAATCCAGGGAATCCAGCCCGCGGTGGTTAGGGGAAGGACCGTTCAGCTTCTCTGGACCGAGAGGCCTGAATTCGATCGTGTTCGTTAAACGCCTCATGCATTTCCCGAAGAAATGCAGGCCGAGAAACTGGATCGCGTCCTTCAACGAGCTGGGTCAACATTTCACGCAGGCGGTGTACGGCATCGGCCGGCAAACCGTTGAACGCCTTGCGCCAGGCTCCGCGCCGTTCAAGCGCTTCGTACTCCAAACCATGTCTGCTTCGATCGTCCGGCGCATATTTCCAAAACAAATTGTGTGAGACAAGATCCTGAACGGCGTTTCTTAGCCCAATCATATTTCCTTGCGCAACTTGCGCAATCGGCGTCAAAGCGATACGATGTATCGCTTCGCTCAGACGCTCTTGCATATGCGTGCGGCATCGCTTTTCCAGCGCGGCAACGATGGTTTTGGCATTTTGGTATCCGAAGCGCACCAGTGCGCCCTCAATACGTGTCCGCGGGGCCACATCTAGTGCCGCGGAATCTCCGCAACGCCGGCTGATCCGTTCAAAGCACCCCAGCGCGCCGGCAAGCTCGCCGTACTCATTGGTTGCAAGGGCCGTTTGCGCGCCGCAAATGGCATGGCCGAGCAGCATCCACGTCGTGAGGTCTTTGCCTTCTCCGCTCGCGCCGGCGGCGTTCAAATAGCCCTCGGCGTCGTTTGCAAACGGCAGGTCTTCATGAACCTGCGTTATTGATATGCGACCGTTGTTAGCAAACGTGCAAAGACCTCGGGCGCCATTCCAAAGCGCACCTGCCCGTTTGGCATCGCCGGAATCCAACGTGCCGTCGGCTGCCGCCCGCAGTTCGGCAAAGCCCTCCCGCACGAATTCATTTAAACCGCCAGGCGCGGGTTGTATCTGCTCCATTGAGGATTGAAACACCTCAGGCGGAGGCTCAAACAAGTAATAGAGGGACTGCGCCGCGGAAAGCGGACCCTCCCTTCGCCAAACATCGCTAAATGCCGCAGTAACCAGCAGCGGACAGGCCGCTTTGAAGTATTGATGGCTGACCTTTAATCGGCGCACGCATGTCTGCACCAGCTGATTTACCAAGAGCGCCGGGTCGGATGTCATGAAGAAAGCTGCGCCTTCTCCGTCATACATCTTCATCAGCTGCCCGAGTAGCCGCTCGGGAGCCATGCAGCGGTGGTCAGTGGCCAGTAGAGCCGAGAGGACGAGCCCGGCGTGTACCAACGCCAGTTTATGCTTTTGCGCGTCCTGCGTTGATGCAGCGTTTCCACGTTGCCGCAACTGCACGGTGAACGCGACTGCGTCTTCAAGTGCGACGGCCGCGATTTCTGCGAGAATCTTTATCGGGATGCCAAAGACCTCGTGCTGCGTTGTACCATCCGGGCGGGGCGTGCTCGTGATGACGCGACGAAAGCATCCCTCGAGTTGCGCCTCACTCGTCAAATTACCGGTCGCAAATGTCTGGGATACGACTCGGTCCATGAGCGCGTTTAACGTCGTGCCGGCATCCTGCCGTCCCATGGAGCCCCGAAAACGCTCGATAAATGCAGAATTGGATCGTTGATGCACGCAAACGAGCCTACACGGCATTCTTGACGATCCACTTACTGCGCCCTGTCGCACGGCTAACGCCGCGTGCCTTATTCGGCTGCCATCGCGACCTGGGCTGGGGCTCCGCTGCGGCGTGAAGGTCGCATGAAGATCACCAGCGGCGTGCAAACGAAGAAGACGATCGCGGTGAGCCGGAAGAGGTAATCGTAACTAATAACCTGCGAACTAATCGCGACCAATTGCGAAAGTACCGGAATGGCGACCCCGTGTGTTTGCGTTACACCTGAGGCCAGCACGTTTTGCGCGATTGCCATCTCGCGGGCGAGCAACGTGGTAAGAATGGCGATGCCGAAGCTGCCGCCAAGCTGCCGCAGAAGCGTTGAGACACCGGTTGCTCCGGCCAATTCTTCCCGTGGTACTGCGCCAAGCGTCACCGTCGATAACGGCACGAACAAGAAGCCCAGAGCGAAGCCCTGCACGACGCGCGGCCAGAAAACGTCCCAATACCCCGCGTTCTCGGTCAAACCGCCCATCCACCACGTCGATACGCCGAACACCACCATGCCGAAGCCAACGAGAATTCGCGGATCGATTTTGCTCATAATCCGGCTGACGATGACCATGCTGACCGCGGTTGCCAGGGCTCCGGGCAAAAGCGCCATACCGGTGTCGAACGCCGTAAAGCCGAGCACGTTTTGGAAAAACAGCGGCAAGATGAGCGCCGTCCCGAACAGACCGAAGCCGCTGATGACGCCGATGACATTTCCGATAGTAAACGTGCGAAATCGAAAGACGTTGAGATCGACCAGCGGATGACGATCGTGCAGCGTCTTCCAAATGAACCAGCTCAGTGCAACGACGGAGGTGATGGTCAAAATCCAAATGGTGCCGGATTGATACCAGTCGTCATGTTGGCCGCGCTCGAGAACGTATTGCAGCGAGGCAAGGCCGGCAGAGAGCAGACCCAATCCGAGCCAATCGACGCCGCCTTTCGGCTTTTGCAAGAAGCTCGGGTTCGGAATGAACCGGAGCGTCATGATAAACGCAACGATGCCGATGGGCAGGTTAATGTAAAAGATCAATGGCCAGGAGTAATTGTCGACGATGTATCCTCCGAGGGTTGGTCCGATTGCAGGGCCAACCATCGCGCCCAGGCCGAAGATTGCCATCGCCGCGCCACGCCGTTCGGGAGGATAGGTTTCAAAAAGAATTGCTTGGGCAGTCGGCTGCAGCGCGCCGCCGCCGAAACCTTGCAGCACACGGTAGAAAACGAGTTGCCAAATGCTATGCGCGGTTCCGCAT